>CAYNGS010000215.1:0-5669 GCA_964396625.1 uncultured Flavipsychrobacter sp. | reverse complement strand
AACCCCTGTAGATCAACTCTTCGCAGAAACCTGCAGAAAAACAAACAAATATCCAGGCGAATCTTTGACCGGTTGTAACCGGCAGCAGACTGCTCCCTTCGCCAAAGCCGTTAAAAGTCTTTACCTGCAGACCGGATTCTGTGAAGAAGTAAATGATCGATGCCAATATCAAATATGATCCTATGAAATAAATAGTTTTGGTTATGTTCAGAGAATATCCAATATCCTTCAGTGTTAGATTTTGTCGTTTTAAGAGAAAAATGATGAGCAAAACGCTTCCCCAATGAAGCAACATGATACTGCATATCCATTGGGGCCAATAAGCCGAGTCGTACATTACAAATAAATGTTTTGTCCATGGCATAAATGCGTTTATCCAATATAATACTGGTAAGAACAAAACGACTATAATGTTCCAGGTTGGTATTTTTTTTAATGTCTGATTCATGTTTGTTACGTTATTAATGACCGCCATAAGTAAATCTCGAAAATATCTTACCGTCTTTTAAAATCAATTCTTCAAAGGGAACAAATGTCTCTCCGTTGAAATAAACCGCTTTCCGGATTAGTAATACGATCATTGCCGCGCCCACCGGCATTGCATCGTGTATATCCGCCCAAAAGCAGATGTAAGGCAAGAGTTAACCCGGTCAAAAAAAAGCGCTTTTCTCATATTGTGTTGTGTTTTGAAATTATCTCATGAACAAAATAAAAGTTCATTTGCCGCTCCCGGAAATGTATTTTACCAACTGCTGAACTTAATGGATAAACTGCATTAAATGCATCCTTTTCTTAAAGACATAGCTCCGTAAGCTCACTCCTACAGTTCGTCAATTAGTATCTGCATTTCGTAAAAAGGGCTTGCATGGTTATTAGTTTATTCCTTTATTTATGCCCGCGATTAGCTAATGGCAATACAGAAAGATAAATGAATAGCATTTTTTCAAGGAAGAATCCCTATGTAGCGGCTTACTTCCGCTACAAGCTGAACCATGTATTATTTTGGGTCTTCTATATTTCATTTTGGACGGCTTACATTAAAACCTTCGAGGGCCGCCCTTATGAAACAGCAAAGATTATTGGGGTAACTGTTGGTTATACTTTTTTCCAGGCGCCTGCTGCTTACCTGGTTATGTACTCTTTCATTCCCAAATACCTCTATAGGAAAAGGTACATAATGTTCGTGCTATCTTTCATTACTATAACCATTTTGGCATCCGTGTTAGTTCAGCTGGGTTATTTCGTGGTATTCCCAATCCCGGTCACTCCAGATCAAATTATCCAATATGAGAAAATTTTTTTTGAGAAAATATACCCCAAAGCATTCGGGAGCACCTTGTATCTTATTATGATGTTTTCCATATACAAAATTTTAAAGGACAGGATCAAGCAGGAAAACAGGAATAAAGAACTTGAGCATGAAAAAGTAGAGGCTGAATTAAACTTTTTAAAAGCGCAGATAAACCCCCATTTTCTATTCAATGCGATCAACAGTATTTACTTCCTTATAAAAAAAGACCAGCAAACTGCCGGGGAAACTTTGATAAAGTTCTCTGATATGCTTCGCTATCAATTGTACGAATGCAATGCCGAAAAAATTCCCCTGCGGAAAGAGCTTGAATACCTGAAAAACTACATTGAACTGGAACGGTTAAGAAAAAGCGCCAAACTGCTAATTGATGTTCAGCTAAACTGTGAAACAGAAAACCTGATGATCGCCCCCTTTATGCTTATGCCCATCATTGAAAATGCATTTAAATATGTGAGAAGCGACCCTGAAAAAGCAAATCACATAATTGTCAGTTTATCGGCTGAAAAAAAATCGCTAACTATGTATGTTGCTAACAGCATAGATAATCTTCAGGATCAATATCCGGCCGCAAAAGCAGGAGGAATAGGGCTAAGTAACCTGAAGCGGAGACTGGAATTGTTATACGCCAGAAGGCATGATCTACAAATAGCTACGGCACACGATTATTATGAAGTAACGCTAAAACTTTCTTTAGATGAAGATCAGGTCTATAATAGTTGATGATGAACCTTTGGCGAGAGAAGGTCTGCAAAACTATGTCGCGAACATTAGTTTTATTCAGTTGGAAGGAGTTTGTGAAAACGCAATCCAGGCCAATGAACTACTCAAAAAGGGCAAAACAATTGACCTGATGTTTCTCGACATCCACATGCCAAAAATATCAGGACTTGATCTTCTTAAATCGCTGAAAAATCCGCCCATGATCATCATCACTACCGCTTATCCCAATTTCGCATTGGATGGCTATGCCCTTGATGTGCTTGACTATCTCATAAAACCAATTTCTTTTGAGCGTTTTCTGAAAGCTGTAAACAAAGCCAATGATTATTTTTTATTGAAAAATAATAAGCAAGAGACATCAAGCGTCGCAAAAACAGATTATTTTTTTATAAAATGCAATAATCGGTTTGAAAAAATTACAGTTAGCGATCTGCTATTCATAGAAGGTTTACAAAACTACATTTCACTACAAACGCACAATAATAGTTACATAACCTTAATGCCACTCAAGGAGATAGAAAAGATGCTCGCTGAAGATGATTTTATCCGTGTGCATAAATCATACATAGTAGCAACCTCTAAAATTGACGCCATTGAGGGGAATGAAATCATTATAGCGAAAAAAAGAATACCGATAAGCAGAGAAAAAAAAGATGCGGTTATCGCAAAAATTCTGAAAAAATAAAACTGCCACCCTTCTGCCACCACCATACATCTAACCCACCGCCGATTTTTATTTTGTGGCCCAATAATCAAATGCCGTTCTTGAAACCCTTGCAATGGTTAGTTCCCGTTCAGCTTCATCGTTATAGCAGTCAGAAACAAAAACAGATATTGCCAGATGTTTTCCGTTATGCAGGCTGATAATTCCTACATCGTTAGTGGCCCTAAACTACCTGAATACAAAAACACTACTAGTAGTAAGAATGACTTTTTTTTCATGTTTTTCTTTGCAAGCTAATAATTTGAAAAAGGAGCGACAAAGTTGAAAGAGAGGCGACAAAGGGAAATCATGCACTGGGGTATAGCGGAGGTAGATTCAAACGGAATACCTTAATGATTTCTCATAACAAACAAAGGGCGCTTTCCTGCCACTAAAAAAAACTTCACCTCTTTTTTTATAATTTCTTAACTCGTAAAAATTTAAAACAGCAATATTTTCACTGTAGGCATCAAGTCTTATGGAGGAATAATTATTATCAAAACCAACCATTTCAGCAAAGTCCATCAATTTGGTTGCAAATCCTTTTCGTTGATGTTGAGGGTGAACAGCAAGCCTGTGAATAACTAATATTTTACCATTTTTGTCCTCCCATAATATGGAACGATATTCATCCTCCTGAATAGAATTTATACTTATAACCCCTACACACGCCGAATTATTCATAAGACAGTAAAGGCATTTATCATTTATGTCTTGTTTAATAATTTCAAGAGTAGGATAACTATCTATCCATTGAAAAATATTCTTGTCATCAAGTGCCTCTTTGCAGGCTTTTAAAAGGGAATATATTTCAGTCGTTTGGTTAAATTTGGCTAATGTTATTTCCATAAAGGCTGAATTATGTCGTAATCTTTAAATAGCAATCAAATAAAACGCAAAACCGTAAGCACTCTCACTCAAAAGAGAAGCGCATATCCCTACTTTGAAAAGTCTCAGTCATGGATTAATTGAACGGTATCTCTCACCTCGCTCTTGTTATGACCCACCTGATGTTCATCGTCTGTCGAAAAGCGTACGGAGCCTCAACAAATGCAGACCAAAATTCTTTACAAATGTCGCGCCCCCTTGGCCAATCCTTTCAGAGAAAACAGCTATTAATTGTTTGTAGTCCAATGGGATATCCTCCAGAACATGTACGCGTAACACATGTGACAAAAAGTTGGGAAAGTCGATTATAGACAACCATTTTTCTCCGGCATCATCAGTATCTGCTGCGCCTTCGGTTGAGGCTGGTGGTTGTTCAAGTATCGAGGTAAAATTTTTGCTTTCATCTTTCTCAAGCAAATAGGGTTTCAGTGCTTTTGTCAGCCGGTCAAACTTCAAAAAGTTCAGTCGGTAATTGTGGGCTCTTGCAAATAGTATGTCACTCCACGATTTTTTGAAATTGTACTGCACGTATCGGTCCATGTCTGCACATGCATCCCAAATTCCTGAAAAAACCTTAGAGCTTAAAGGATCATATTTCAGCTGGTCAAGGCAGCGAGCTTTCAATATTTCGTGTTTTTCCAGTTGCTCGCCTCGAGTATTCATAATTTCGAAATAGTGATTAAGGTCTGTATTCTGAGGCACCGTGATTCGAAGCATCTTGACTCTATGTAGCATGGTGTTCGCAAATTCGCTTACTGTGCATCCTGTTTCTTTAAGTACTGATCGAAGTGCACTGTAAGCGTGCGTGTATCCCTGGGCAATAGCGCTGTTGTAATTTCCCTCTTCGAATTGGTGTTTTTCGAATAACGCATGTAGTGTATTCGCAGAAGAGTGCCTGCTTGCGAAATCAAGATTTAAAGCAACCCAGTTGTCTAACTCACCAACTCCATATTCATTTTTTAAAATGCAGGCAACAATATTAAGTGTTGTTAATCTCTGCTGGCCATCAATAGTTTCATACGTCGCTTTATCCTTAAGCTGGCTGGCAGCAACAACGAGCGTACCAGTGTAATATATCCTGTTTACAGGTAGATCGAAATCGATTTCATTGGTTGAAATATATGCTCGTATGCTCGCGGTGCATTCTTCATAAAGACCAGAGTAGTATAGATCGATTATCTTTAGATAGTCAGAGTCGAAGTAGCTTTTGTCGTCAAACTCTGGATCCAAAATAAGAGTAATCGTATCGAATATATTATCTCGGATAATGTTATTTAAGTACGTAATTTTTGAGTAAAGGACATCAGTTTTTATGTCATCTTTGTTATCATTAGCTATGCAGTAAATTGCGGCCTTTCTGAAAGATAAATAGCGGTCTATTATCGAATTTGAATAATCAAAGCAGAGTACGTCCTTTATATTTTTAAATTCGGGTTGCTCAAAATAATTTAGCTGAAAATTGTAGTAGTCAGAATTTGATTTCTGAAGTTTTGCCTTAATATTTCCCAAGGCATTTTTTACGTCATCGTCATACCGGTACGCTGACAGACGTCTTTCACTCCGCTGAGAGATGTAGTTAACTAATGACGTTGTAAAAAGGCCTCGTTTATTCCGTTCAAGTATTTGTGAAAGAAAGACCTTGGCGGTTTCCTGCATACCAGTATACTCGTACACCAATAGTCTACCAGAGATTGACCAGATTGAGTACCCTAAATAACGTTCAACTTTTTCAACAGTGTCGAGCGCGGATTTGTAATTTCCGTTGAGAAAAGAATTTTCAAAATCTTTTTTATAATTTAAGAAGAGATTTAAGTCGTTCCTGTGCTTTCTTGCTGTGATAATGAACCAATCCATTTCGGCTTCCAGCTTCTCACAGTAAAAATTTCTGTTCGCCACACCGATTTCTTCAATAGTTTTTGGAAGCGGTTTGCCATAAACAAATTTGCTATAAAATGGCTTTAAATGATTAACTGTTTCATATTTGGCGATAAAATTTGGAGAGTTTTTTAAGAGGTAAAATCCTCGCTTAAAATTTCGACCATGACC
>CAYNGS010000214.1:0-5678 GCA_964396625.1 uncultured Flavipsychrobacter sp. | reverse complement strand
GCAGTTCCGGGCGAGCTATGCCGCAAACGAGAATAATGTTTTTGGCATGTATTGTTGCGGGCTCTTTTGTTACAAAGTCATAAGGTGTATCGTAATGTATATCTGTAAAATATACCTTTTGGTAGGGCTGCGGATCTATCTCCTTTTCAATGTTTTTTGCCTGCCTGCCCGTCAGGTCGTGCGGGCACTTTGAAACAATGATGATATTTGCACGTTTATAAGCGCTCCGGCTCTCGCGCAGGCTGCCAAACGGCAGTATGTGATCGTTATAGAACGGCCGGGAATAGTCGGTGATCAGTATGTTCATGCCGGCTTTTACCGATCTGTGCTGGTAGGCGTCGTCGAGCAGAATCACGTCCACATCGGGCCTCCGCTGCAGCAGGGCAGGAATGCCGATCATTCGTTCTTCGGCCACGCTTACCACCAGTTCAGGGAACTTAATATAATACTGCATCGGCTCATCGCCAATGCGCAGTGCGTTGGTGTTCCCATCAGCCAGCATAAAGCCCTGTGTATGACGTTTGTATCCGCGGCTCATGGTAGCTACCTTGTACCTGTACTGCAATAGCCGCACGAGATACTCAACGTGGGGCGTTTTGCCCGTGCCCCCGGTAGACAGGTTTCCGACAGTAATGACCGGTACACTAAATTCAATGGAGTTAAAAAACTTCGCATCATACAGCCGGTTCCGGATCCACAATACTGCTCCGTAAATGAGGGCAAACGGATACAATAATATCCGTACCACTGAGAAAATATAATAAAGGATGTTTTTCGAACCCATTTTCAGTTGCAAATAACGGTAAAAAGTTATTAGCCAGATCGCTTAAAATGAAAGATATGCCTATATAGAAGTTAATTGACTGCAAATTGTTTCTAACACCACCAGGGTGAAATTATTCTTTGACCCGGTTCCTGCACCCGCATGGCACGGATTTATAGCTGTGATCTTGCGTATAGATTAACTACAAAATGACGGTTATGAAGACTATTATTCTTTCTCTGTTGTCGTTGTACCTGACGACAACGAACGCTAACGCCCAGCCCTCAATTTCACAAAACGAATTTTATTATGTCGGTGATGTTATCCAGATGGTCAATTGCAGCATCAGCGGCATCAACGCCGGAACGGCCGGGGCCGCATCCATTTGGGATTTTACCAACCTGACCGCTTCCGGCGGTATCTCAACGACGACCGTGCTGCACGACACATCTACGGTTTTTCTGACATCAAATCTGTTGGTTATCCAGCCTAACGGACACCGGGCGTATATGCAGGAAAACAGTACGGATTCGTATATCAACGGTATTACAGATCCCGGCACCGGCATTACCACCAATTACAGCAACTACGACGTAGCGAAAAGACCAATGACCTATGCGATGACAGTTGTTGATTCTTATAAAGTGGATGCGGCCGTCCCGCTTACTACAGGTGCAGGCTACCTGGTGCAAACCGCAGATGCGTACGGTGTGTTAAAGTTGCCGACGGGTAGTTACAACAATGTGTTGAGAATCAAAAAAGTGCAGGTGGAAACAGACACGGTAAGCGGCGCAGCATCAACCTCGTCCACGACTTCGTATTTGTGGTTCGATACCCTTCATCATGCTCCTTTGTTCCGGATCGACTCATCGGTGGCGCCCTCCGGGAGCAGCCAGACCGCGATGTACCTGGCGATGCCTGAGGCCGTGAACCAGGTGGGCAACACTCACCCCACGTACAGTGGTTACATGAACAACAATGAACTGGTGCTGACAGGAGGTTTTGAAACGGGGAAGAGTTACCAGGTAGAGATTTACAACCTGATCGGAACAAAAATGTTCACAGGCGACTTCACAGCATCGGGCAACTACAAAAGTTTTGATATGGGTGGGCGCGTGGTTCCCGGTATTTATGTAGTTAGCATTGTACAAAAAAACGATCCATCTTCCAGGCAAGTAATTAAGGTGGTGCAACAGTGATCTGAGGGTGAAAATTCCGGATTTTGAAATGTAAATTGCATTCATGAACTGGATACAACACCCCGTTGTGCTTGAGGGGAAGAAAGTAAAACTTGTCCCGCTTGAAAATGCACATTTTGATGAGTTGCTTGCCGTGGCCCAGCAGCCCGAAATCTGGGAGTTCATTTCGATAAACGGAGCAGACAGAGACAGGATGCTGCAGCATCTTAAGAGCGCAGTGCTGAAACGAGCTACGGGTGAGCAATATCCTTTCACCATAATCGATAATCAAAAGAACAGGATCATCGGAAGCACATTGTTTCACAACATATATCCGGAGCACCGGAAGCTGGAGATAGGGTGGACGTGGTACGATCCTGCATACTGGCGAACCGGCTATAACAGGGAATGCAAGCTGCTGCTGCTTACCTACTGCTTTGAAACGCTAAAGACGATCAGGGTGCAATTGCAGACGGATGAAAATAACCAGCGGAGCAGGACCGCCATTCTTGGGATCGGCGCTACTTTTGAAGGCGTACTCCGGAAAGAAAGGATCCGGGCTAATGGAGTGCCAAGGAATACTGTTATGTACAGTATAATAGACGAGGAATGGAAAGATGTCAAATCGGGGTTAATGACTTCGTTGCAGAAGGGTAGAGAGGCTGTCGATACCGAGAGCTAATTGATCTGAAAAATGTTTTTTGGTAATGGCTTTCTCGACAAAATGACACAGCTATTCTTCATTGCGTCATCACTTTTGATCTCATCACCCACTGTATTAAAAACCTTGTAACCAATAGTGTCGATCAGTTTTCCAAATTTGTGGTTGTCGATACCATTTGATTCAAGATAGCCCTGGTGTATCTCCACCAGTACGGTGCAGTCATTATTTCTCAAAGTCTTCTGCATTCCTTCAAGGGCCCAGTACTCTGCACCTTCAATATCGATTTTCATTACCTGGGGCACAACCTTATTGGTTTCACAAAAGGCGTCTATTGTAACCGAATCAATGGATATTGTGCCCTTTTCGTTTGCCGCACTAATATGGTTGGTGCATGAGTTGCCATCGTTGGTGAAGTATAGTTTGTCGTTATTGTTACTAACGGCATAATTCACGGGGATTATGCGTGCGTTCCCCTTTTGAACGCGGGCACTATCCTCAAGATACTTAAAACTGAGAGGCGCCGGTTCAAAGGAGTAAATGGTCGTACCGGGTTTCATCTTTTTTGCCAGTATCATGGCAATGATACCAATGTTGCCACCTATATCGAAAAGGGTATCGGCATTAACACAAAGATTTGCAAGCAGTTTTAACGGAACCTCGTCGATGCTGCTGCTAATGCCCCGTGCTACGTATGCTGACACGTTGTAGTCCTCGTTATTTATCCTGACACCTTTACCCGATCTTCCGTAGGCGAGATAATAACTGAAGCGGAAAACTTTTCTTAGCACATCAACCATAACATTCTGGCGGACTATTTTTTCACCAATGAATCAACAGATATGACAGGTGTCTTACGTCCCATATGGCAGGTTACGCATGTTATTTGCTCAAGCGTGTGGTCTCCTCCAATGATCTTTCCAATGTAATTGTTGTTAATGCCGTCAACCATCAGCATCATTTTGCGCGCAATGTTCTTTTCTGGCTTGTTGTCGGATGCAAAATCAAATTTGGGATGTTCCTGTCCTTCTACGACCTGTGCGACATGACAGAAATTGCACCTTACGCCAAGAGACATCGAAAAACCCTTCATAATATTATGGAGTTCCTTCTCGGAAATATTCTTTGGTAATATTTTCAGGTTTGTCGGTTTGTCATCGTCGTGCCGCTGCTTTATGAAGCTTTGGGCAAATAACATACCTGCGCAGAGCGCCGTGGTGACAAGGAGTTTCCTGTTTATCCGCATAATTTTTTTTTGAAGAGTGCTAAAGTACGGAAAAGATGCCATTTGCTTATCGCACCATGTAACGGCTGCAGCAACATTTAACCGAAAGTGATATTGTTAACGCGAACATATTTGATATGGAAAGAAAATAATATTTTTTCGGTTAAATTAGATATTCTTTATTTAATTAATCTTATATTTGGGAATAATTCGTGGCCGGCTGATATCCATCGCAACGGTCGTTACATCCTCCTTAGGTGAACCTATTTTGTTAATAATTTTTTAAACACTAAAAAATGAAAACATCTCTATCCGCATCACTGCGCGCTTTACTCTTTTCTGCGGCCTTTTTATTGTCGGGTTTTGCGGTAAAAGCAAATCATATTCTTGGGTTGGACCTATATTACACCTGGTCTTCCGGAAGTACTTACAACATTACCTTTGTGGCGTATGGCGATTGTGGAAATTCTTCGTTCTCAACGCTTTCAACCAGCGCTCCGGAAGTTTGTATCTACAACGGAAATACGTATGTAACCAGTATAAGTCTTACAGTGCAGGCACCAACCGCGGGCGTTTTTGTTGCTCCGGTGTGCGCGAATGATACGGATTCGACCACATGCACCAGCCTTGCATACCCTGTGCAGGGAATCAAAAAATTCGTTTACACCGGCAGTTATACAGTCACTGGAACTTCACACGCATGGCGGTTTGTGTTTCTCGGAAATATGGTGGCGGCATTTGCAGGCAGGGCTACCTCAATAACTAATATTATTTTTACGGGCGCGCTTGCATCGTCGGTGATCGATATAGAAGATACGCTTGACAATACCTGGCATAACAATTCCAGCCCGGTGCTTGGTAATCCACCCACTGCATATTTTTGTTTGAACAATTCCGATAGTTATAGTCCAGGCGGAGTGGATCCTGACGGGGACAGTTTATCTTACTTTCTTGTTGACCCGAAGATGGGTAATTATCCGGTTGCGAGTTGCGTTATTCCCGGCACTTTCGCTCCCTGGACCGGCACCGCGTGGCCGGGACAACCAATTTCCGATACTACTCCGATAGCCTGTGTCGCAGGTTCTTTTTCTTTCAATCATGCGAACGGCCAGATGTTGTTTACGCCTAACGTCATTCAGAACTCTTTAGTTGTGTACAATATCGAAGAATATCGAAATGATACGTTCATAGGTACAAGTCAGCGGGAAATGGCCATACTCGTGAAGCCGTGTTCCGTGTTGCCGCCGGGCGGGGTTATTTCTTCTCCTGCTGGCGCCGGTACAGTTACCGATAGCGTGCATTACCTGATATGCCACAACTCAGGAGCGTTTTCGTTTCATATAAATCCTACTGAGCCCGACATGACGCATAAGATATTCGTAAGTGCTACCGGCTTGCCAGCAGGTTCAACCTTTACAATAGTGAACGACAGTACCAATGCACCGTTGTGTACATTTGCCTGGACCTCAACCGGGCCTGCCCCAGGTGTATATACTTTCTACGTAACTTTCAAAGATGATAATTGCCCGATCCCGGGATCAAATACTGTAGCATTTACAGTTACCATTGCCGGTACTCCTACCATAACCGGCTCCCTAAATTTATGCTCCGGAGGTGGCACTACGAATCTCACAGGTCTGGTAGCAGGTGGAACCTGGAGCAGCAGTGTGCCTGCCACTGCTACAGTTGGTACCTCGGGCGTGGTTACCGGCGGTGTGCCGGGTACCTCAGTGATCACCTATTCGGTAGGTGGTACCTGCGTTACTTCCGTCACAGTTACGGTGCATCCGGCACCCGCAGTTATAACGGGTCCACACGTAGTGTGTATCGGCAGTAATATGACATTGGCCG
>CAYNGS010000213.1:0-5689 GCA_964396625.1 uncultured Flavipsychrobacter sp. | reverse complement strand
CTAAACGCCTAAGCTTACGGGACGATTCTCAACGCTTTCAGATACCCTTTGATATCTGTATATCCGACTTGGATTCAGGAGTCTGGACCTCCCGCCCATGGCCATAGCTACTGTCGGCTCAAAATCATAGAGCACAAAGGAGTCAGCGGTAATATCCACTATAAATGTGCGGATCCACGACAAAGGAGCTTTCGATTTTATTTGCCAGTTCTTAAGTTGAAGATTTCTTACAAGTTCCAGTGATGTCTTTACGGATTTCCCATTGGCAATTATCGTCATTTCTGTGCCCGATATCTCAAAGTTCTGCCCTTCATTCTCAAGTTTCCAACTCCCCTGCAGCAAATTTATTAATTCGTCCCTTTCAATTTCCATCTCCTTCGATTATTTGACCTACAGTAAAGGTAACCATAAAATCACAATAATCTTCATTTAATTTTTAATGTTTACCCGGCTATTTTATCATGAAAACGATAATCACCATATGTAGTTGATTGTAAATAAGTACATAAAATGACAGTCACAACTTCTAATTTTTTGGGTGACAATTAGCTCTTATTCCGCTGCCACCGTCTTTCGTAGCTTCTATGAGGCTAACTTCGCATACTTTTGCCAATAACAAAACTGCAATACTCAACGTTATCATCCGGTGAATAGAATAGTCATTATTGCTCTTATTGTATCTTCAATATCACTGATTTCCTGCTCCCGGAAAAACAGAATAGCGCCTGTTTCAGGTACCATTAATGGTAAACCGGCAATCACTCTTTACGGCAGCAGCTATGAGCCCACCGACTATGTTTTAATCGATTCGGTCACTGCCGACAGGAAATTATCGTACGACGGTATTGTGTTCGACTATCTCTATACTTCCGATACCGATATTGTCCTCATCGGTTCGGGAAAGCCGGCAGCGAAATGTGTCCTGATTTTTGGCAGTCCCAAAACAACGTTGCAGATCCGAGCCGTGTTTACAATTACTTTCGGCAGCCCGATATACATATCGAACTAAATGTCCACTCCAAATTAACAACACATGGACAACTACGATACAAAGAGAGAGGCCACCCAAATCGGCAGCCTCTCTCTTTCTTAAGATTATTCAGGTAAAATTAACCCTTAGGTTTTTCCAGCAACTGGAAGAACTGGTCTAACTGTGGTAATATCACGATCCTTGTTCTGCGGTTTTCGGCTTTCCCCTCTTTGCTGTCGTTGTTCGTCGCAGGTACATACTCGCTGCGGCCGGCAGCAGTCATCCTTGCCGGTGCAATGTGATATTGATTTTGCAAAATTCGAACAACTGCAGTAGCGCGCTTCACACTGAGGTCCCAGTTGTCCAGCAACACTCCTTCTTTGTATGGTACGTTATCAGTGTGCCCTTCCACCAAAAATTCGATCGATGGCTGCGCTTCCAATACCTTGGCCACCTTACCCAGCACCACTTTCGCCGGCTCGGTCACATTGTATTTACCGCTGTTAAACAGCAGCTTGTCAGAAATATCCACGTAAACAACTCCTTTATCTACCTTGATATTTATGTCCTTGTCATTGAGATTACCGATAGCGCTCTTCAGGTTTATTACCAGCGCCATATTCATCGAATCCTTCCTGTTCATGGCAGTCTGCAGATCCTTGATATAAGCATCCTTAACACCAATGTTATCCAGAGATTTCTTAATGCTTTCAGCCTGTGAGCTTGATATTATAGACAGATCCTTCATCTGGCCCAATATCTCTGTGTTGTTCGATTTATAGTTGGTAGCGAGGTTTTTCAGAGATTCTATGGTCGCCTCATCAGCCGCATGTTTTTCACGGCACTTGGCGTAATCCGCCTGCATTGCCCTGTAAATACTGTCCAATTGTGCATAATTCTTCTCGCATGATTTCAGCTTTTTACTGGATACACACGAAAACATCATTACAGACGAGAGACCTACCAAAATAAATCGAGTGAGTTTCATAAAATATTTTTTTGATTTGCAGTTTTATCAAATGCAAAAGTATCTACCACAAACTTAATACTACGTTAATAAAAACAAAAGATCTTACACCACATTAACTTAACAATACAAATTAGCTGTCAAAACTCCCCATCCTTCGGTCTGCTATCTTTTCCATATGATAATATCGTCGCTCCTCAGTTTCTTTTAGCGAATTCTATGAAATAAAAATAAAACATATTATTTTTGAAAATCGTACCCATCGCATTCTCCAAAAAGATTTTTTTGTTATCAGGAAGTTGTTGGTTAACCTTTAAAAATTAAACTACATGAAAAAAGTATTAAAGATTACAGGCTATACTGTCTTGGTTATCGTTTTGGTCATCGTCGGATTGATCTCTTATGTGAAGGTCGCCCTGCCCGATGTTGGTCCCGCCACCGACATTAAGATTGCGGCCACTCCCGAGCAAATCGTCAGGGGCAAATATCTGGCAACTTCAGTTACCCCCTGTTTGGACTGTCATTCCACTCGCGACTGGTCAAAATTCGGCGGGCCGGTCATGGATGGCACCCTCGGAAAAGGTGGAGAGAAATTTGATCAGCAGTTTGGGTTCCCAGGTGCGTATTATGCACGAAATATTACTCCAAAGGGTATCAGCCGCTATACCGATGGCGAGCTTTACCGGGTTATTACTACAGGTGTTACCAAAGAGGGAAGAGCTATGTTTCCGGTTATGCCATATAAGTATTTCGGACGTATGGATCCCGAAGACATTAAGTGCATTATTGCGTATTTACGCACACTTCCTCCCATAGACAATGATGTTCCGGCATCTGTATCGGATTTTCCAATGAATATCATTATCAACACGATACCAAGCAAGGCGACCGGTACAAAGAGACCCGATACCAGCGACCGCCTGGCTTACGGAGCCTATCTTATCAACGCATGTGCCTGCCAGGAGTGTCATACTAAAGAAAATAAGGGCCAGATCATACCCGAACTGGCCTTTCAGGGAGGCAGGGAGTTTAAGTTCCCCGATGGTTCCGTGGTCCGTTCCGCCAACATCACCCCCAGCACTGCGTCCGGTATCGGCAATTGGAATGAAGACGCCTTCGTCAACAGGTTTAAGATGTATGCCGACACCAGCTACAAGCCACAACAGGTCAAACCGGGTGATTTTAATACTATGATGCCCTGGCTGATCTATAGCAACATGAGCAGGTCCGACCTCGGCGCCATTTACACATATCTTCGCAGCTTACCAGCCAAAGAAAACTCTGTAGTCAAATTCAGCCCAGCCTCAGAAATGGCAAAAAAATAGGTCCACACAAGCATAGATCATACAGAAAAAAGAATGGATTCCTCTGGGAATCCATTCTTTTTTCTGCAAATACGTCAACTATTAAATATCGATCTTAGCATACTTCGCGTGGTTCTCTATGAACTGCCGGCGCGGCGGCACTTCGTCACCCATCAGCATCGAGAATATTTCATCGGCATAGGTCATGCTTTCGATTGTGATGCTTTTTAGTGTGCGGGTCTCCGGGTTCATAGTAGTATCCCACAGTTGCTCAGCATTCATTTCACCGAGACCTTTGTATCGCTGCACCCCAACAGTATCTTCCTTGCCGTTGCCTAACTTTAATACCGCTTCTTTCCGGTCTTCCTCTGTCCATGCATACAATTGCTCTTTTCCTTTTTTCACCAGGTACAGTGGCGGTTGTGCCAGGTACACATAACCCTGCAATACTAACTCTTTCATGTATCGGTAAAAGAATGTAAGTATCAGCGTGGCGATGTGAGAACCGTCCACGTCCGCATCCGTCATGATGATGATCTTGTGATACCTGAGTTTTGTGAGATTGAGGGCCTTAGGGTCGTCTGGAGTTCCAACGCTCACCCCAAGCGCCGTAAACATATTTTTTATTTCCTCGTTCTCGTAGATCTTGTATTCCTGCGCCTTTTCCACGTTAAGTATTTTACCGCGCAGGGGCAGTATGGCCTGGTAACTGCGGTCTCGGCCCTGCTTTGCAGTACCGCCCGCCGAATCACCTTCCACAAGGTACAACTCACATTTTTCAGGATCCCGTTCCGAACAGTCCGCCAGTTTGCCGGGCATTCCGCCACCGGTAAGTACGCTCTTGCGCTGCACCATTTCGCGTGCCTTGCGCGCTGCCGCACGCGCCTGCGCTGCAATAATGACCTTGTCTATGATCATTTTTGCATCCTTGGGGTGTTCCTCAAGGTAGGCTTCCAGTACGCGGCTAACACATACATCTACCACACCCATCACATCATTATTGCCCAGTTTCGTCTTGGTCTGTCCTTCAAACTGTGGTTCCGGCACCTTTACAGAAATGATCGCGCTCAGCCCTTCACGGAAGTCATCCCCCGTGATTTCCACTTTCGCCCGTTCAAAAAGCTTGTTCTTATCTCCGTATGATTTGAACACCCTCGTTATCGCACGACGGAAACCCGCCACGTGCGTACCACCTTCTATCGTGTTGATATTATTAACGTATGAGAAGATGTGCTCATTGTAAGAAGTGTTGTACGAAAGTGCAACATCAACCGCCACATTGGTATCCTTATCATGAGCCTCCACAAATATCGGAATGGTCAGCAGCGGGTCGCGTTTTGCAGTCCGGTCAAGCATCTGGACAAATTCCACAATTCCACCTTCGCTATAATACGTTTCAGTAGGCAACTGGCCTTCCTCGGTTATCTCGCGTGCATCCGTCATAATGATCCGTATGCCCTTATTCAGGTAGCTCAGTTCTCGCAGACGCCCCGCCAATATTTCCCGGTTATACTTAAGCTCTTTAAAAATAGTGCCGTCCGGCTGAAAATGTACAAGCGTGCCTGTGTGACCGGAGGCTGCGCCTGTCTCACGCACAGGATACATCGGAATACCTTTTTCATATTCCTGTTCGTAAGTTTTTCCTTCACGCCACACCGTCACATGCAGGTGCTCACTCAATGCGTTCACACAGCTTACACCCACGCCATGCAATCCACCTGAAACCTTATAACTGTCTTTGTCAAATTTACCCCCGGCGTGCAACACGGTCATCACTACTTCCAGGGCCGAGCGGCCTTCCTTTGCATTTATCCCCGTGGGTATGCCTCGTCCGTCGTCCTGCACACTGATCGAATTGTCCGGGTGTATCGTTACCGTAATATTTTTACAGTACCCCGCCAGCGCCTCGTCTATCGAGTTATCCACTACTTCATAAACAAGGTGGTGCAGCCCCTTTACGCCTATATCGCCTATATACATAGCCGGGCGCTTACGCACAGCTTCCAGGCCTTCTAATACTTGTATACTATCCGCACCGTACTCGGCTGCCGATATTGGTAAAACTTCGCTTTCAGTATCCATATTATTCAATAACCGAAGTGTTTTATTTCTCTGTGAGGAAAGGTTAAAAAGCCACCTTCAGATACATGGCAAAATCAATAATAGCTATGATTTTTTTAACCTTACAAAGATAACGAAACTATACCGTTTGAACAACAAAAAAAGTGCTCGTTTTAAGCTAAAAAACTCCTGATTTTAGGTCTGCTAAGTGCTGTCGCTTTAAATTAATTACTAATGCAAATGCTGCGCTGAAATTATCATCGTTTTATCTCAGTTAAATCGTTGTGAGACGACAAAAAATCGGGATTTTCATATGAAAATCCCGATTACCCTTCTAAGTTATTCTCTGTTATTTCGTTTGCATTGTTGGTATAGGAGTTGCTAGCG
>CAYNGS010000212.1:0-5715 GCA_964396625.1 uncultured Flavipsychrobacter sp. | reverse complement strand
CAATTATAAAGTAAATGGCGTGTGCGAACAGTGCAAGGCGAGGATAGAGGCTGCGGCTTATGTGAAAGGGGTAAAATATGCGGACTGGAACGTGGACTCGCATAACCTGACGTTGAAATACGACTCCACGAAAACCTCGGCCGACGTAATCCTGAAGAGCATTGTGAAAGCGGGCCACGATGTGGGCAACTATACGGCCACCCTGGAAGACTACAACAAATTACCATCGTGCTGCAGGTACCGGACCGCGGGAAAAATGCACTGATAAATTTATGAATACCCTGCATCGGATACTGTTATTTGGCGGTCTGCTCTGTTGCAGTCATTTGCAGGCCATGGCGCAGTTTCCGGTCATAATACACGGCACAGTATTTTCCACCACCGGCAAGGGAAAGAAGGAATATATCCAGGGCGCCATTGTCGCCCTACCGGGCACGGGCCTGGGCGTCACAACCGGCGACGACGGAAGGTTCAGCATTTCGGTCCCCGACAGCAACGGCATATTGGTAGTTTCTTTCGCAGGCTATATCCCGGATACTGTGTTACTGAAAAATGCTGCTCACGACCTGAGTATTGAATTGCGACAGCGACACGACCTTCAAGAAGTTGTTATCCGCGAAAAACTGAAAACGACCGAGATCGGCTTGCTGGACCCTATAAAGATTGAAAAGATAGGCCAACAGGAATTATTCAAGGCTGCCTGTTGCAACCTCAGCGAAAGTTTTGAGACCACCCCGTCTGTAGATGTGTCCTTCACCGATGCTGTGTCGGGCTACAAGCAGATAAAGTTATTGGGGCTGGCCAGCTCCAACACCCTGATAACCCGCGAGAATATACCCGATGCACAGGGCCTGGCGTCTATCACCGGTCTGTCGTTTACGCCCGGCACCTGGATAGAAGGCATGCAATTGAGTAAGGGAACCGGCAGCGTAGTGAACGGCTACGGCGGCGTAGCCGGGCAAATAAATGTAGAACTTAAAAAACCTTTCGACGGCGAAAAGTGGCTGTTCAACATTTATCAAAATACGCAAGGCCGTTCCGAAGCGAATGTAAATTACCGGCACAAATTCGGAACGAGGCTGGGGACTAACCTGATGGCACACGCCAACTCGCAGTGGCTGAAGACGGACCAGAACAATGATCACTTTCTGGATCAGCCTCTTGGCAACCAGTTCATCGTCCTGAATAGATGGATATATTCCGGTGAAAAAGGCTGGATGCTGCAGGCAGGAGTAAAATTTCTGTATGCAAATGGCAATGGCGGGGAATGGAACTATGCGCCCGGAGACGCACAGGTGCCCGGGAATCCGTGGGGATATAGATATACAACGGTAAGGCTGGAGGATTGGGTGAAGATCGCAAAGGTGTTCGACCAACGGCCAGGGACCAGCATCGGCCTGCAGCTTTCAAACGTGAATCACAACCAGGATGGCACATACGGGGCTCACGAATACATCGGGCAGGAGAACAGCTTCTATGCCAACCTCATATTTCAAACGTATATCAACAACACAAACAATATTATAAAGACGGGCCTGAGCAACCTCGTCGACAATTACAGGGAGCAGTTTGAGGGCATATACTATTCACGCAACGAGGTCACCCCAGGTGTGTTTGGCGAATATGCCCACCATTTTTCTGATAAGGTCAATTTTGTGGCAGGCCTGCGTGGCGATTACGATAACCTATACGGCGGCTTTGGAACACCGCGTCTGCACGTACGCTATGCCCCCTTTAAGAAAACTGCCATCCGGGGTTCCATTGGCAGGGCGCAGCGCACCGCCAATATTTTTGCTGAGAACATTGGCCTAATGGCCAGCAACCGCAACTTCAACCTCGTATATCCTGGCGAAGGGAATGCATACGGACTGAGTCCTGAGGTGGCGTGGAATTCCGGTATCAACCTCACGCATAAATTCAAGATCGCGCTGCGAGATGCCGTTTTGAGTCTTGATTATTACTACACATGGTTTCAAAACCAGGTTGTAGTTGATATCGAGTCTCCGGGAACTGTGAGTTTCTACAATCTCTCCGGCCGGTCCTATTCACACAGCTTCCAGGCACAGCTCGACTATGAGTTGCTCCACAATCTTAACCTCAGACTGGCCTACCGCTATTTTAATGTGATGACGACATACGACGGTACGTTGAAGGAAAAGCCTTTTGTTCCGGCCAATCGTACGTTTCTCAATGTGGATTACGAAACGAGAAATAAATGGAAATTCGACTATACGATACAATGGGTAGGCACCCAGCGCACGCCCGGTATCACACACAATCACTCAGGTATCAGCCCCGGCGGTGTTAATTATTCGCCTTCATACCTTCAGATGAACATACAGCTCACCAGGGTTTTCAACGATATATTTGAGGCCTATATGGGTTGCGAAAACATGACCAACTACATGCAGCATGACGCCATCATCAGCGGTAGCAACCCTTACAGTACTACGTTCGATGCCTCTATGATATGGGGCCCTTTAATGGGCCGTACCGGCTATATCGGCTTCCGGTATAAGATAAAATGACGGTGCGGAATGCTTATTCAATCGCAAATCTCCCTTTGTATACCTTGCCCTCCTTACTTGTCACACGAAACAGGTATTGACCTGAGGGCAGTACACCTTTCTCAATAACGATGTCCTGTGCCATAACATTATCCTGGGTCGAAATAATTTCACCGTTGATATTGAGCAACTCCAGTTTCACCGGCTGATAGGCCTGGTAAGACGGCAAAATTATTACCGATCTGTCGGTCACGGGATTCGGATATATACGTGGCAAGGAGGCGTTAACTGTCGGCACGCCTGCATTTGTATTGTCCATCTCCATGTAGTACAGATCGCCTTTATGGTCGCCATACTGCAGTGATGTACCCGCCACGAGGTAGCTGTTATTTCCCTGCACCGCTATACAATTTGCATAAGAGTTGCTGCCTCCGTAATGGTTGTCAGTGATCCTGAAGCCATCTGCATTTGTGGTGAGCACATACACAGTTCCCAGCGTGTCGCCAAAATAGCTGGTACCGGTAAACATAAAATCATTGTTCGGCAGTTGAGCCACATCCTGCAGCACGAGGCCCACACTGGTATCGCCATATGTCCTTTCCCATAGCTGGTTGCCATCGGCATCCAGTTTTATGGCCAGTCCTATCGGCTTACAGGTTTTAGATAGTGTTGTAAAGCCGGCCACAATAAAACCATTGTCATTTGTCGGCATTATCTTGAAGTAGCGGCTGTCGCCGTCGTGCCTGTACAACCGCGTCCATACAGTATCGCCATTGTCGGTTAGCCGCAACAGCCAGCCGTCGTGCTCGCCATGCCCGAAACTAGTGCTCCACCCTACTGCAAGGAATCCACCGCTGCGCATCGCCGCTATCGAGCATCCATATTCCGCACCACTCCCGGCATAAAACTTTGTCCAGGCGGTATCACCTGCACTGTTCGTTTTTACAAAATAGACGTGGCGGTTGCCATCCAGGCCGCCATTGCCGTAACTGGCCGTGATGCCAGCAAATACATAGCCGCCGCCCTGCAGTTCTATCACGCCTTCACTTATATCGTCATAGGCGCCTCCATAAACCTTGAACCATTGGCGGTTGCCATTTCTGTCCAGCTTCATCATAAAGGCGTCGCAATCGTCTGCCCCGAAGTCTTCTGTATGACCTGAAACCATGTAGCCGCCGTCAGCGGTCTGGATCACGCTATTGCCGCCCTCCAGCTTTGGTCCGCCATAGGTCCAGCTCCACATGGTATCTCCTTTTACCGATATTTTGATCACCACAATGTCACCTGTGGTGTCGGCGCCGCTTTGGCTGAGGCCGGTGATGATATAGCCGCCATCAAGCGTAGCAGCCGTGCTGTAAGCCACATCGTAACCTGCTGCGCCCCAATGGCCTTCAATTTTTTTTTGCGCAAAAAGGGAGTACGAAAAAATAACACAAAGGAGTACCGATAGTAATAGTTGCTTTTTCATGCTATGCGGATTTGGTTATGATAAATATAACCAATTTAACGCAAAAAGCATTTTGATTATTGTGTATGCAGCAGTGTTTGTCCCTATTCAGTAATGGTTGTAGATGTTCTCATATACCGGCGTGGCGAATATACTGGCATAGCGGCTGATGAGCAGCGCGTTGTGGCCCGACACATTCCATACATTGTTCTGGTAGAACCTGTAAGGTTCGGCGTTGATGGTGAGCAGCGAGTCTGTGGCATAAAATATAGTGGAAGGGTAAACCGACGAACTGTCATCGCCGGGATGTTTGCTGGTCTTAATGTCGTACTCAAGGCCGTTGTGCTTTATCTTGCTCGCTCCTGCCACGGTATAAGTATAAACGGTGTCGTAGCCAACAGGGTTGCCTAAAGTATCCATCAGCCGGCCCACCAGCGTGTCAGACTTCCAGTTGGGTACGCTGCGATAGGCCGGCGCTACGGCCGGACCCGTATTTTTCTTTTTATGGCATGCTGCCGCCACAAAGATCAATGAAGCAAAAAGCGCAACGTTCAGATAACGCATACCAAGTACTCTCTTTCACATTGAAAGTAAGATTTTTCCTGCGAATCACAAAGCTCTATTCGGCCGTATACCCTCCGTCGACCGTATAGTAAGACCCCGTTACAAATGATGATTTCGATGAGCTCAGCCACAGCACCAGCTCGGCGACCTCGTCGGCCGTTCCCAACCGGCCGACAGGATGCAGCGTGGCCAGGTAATCCATGGTGGACTGATCGAGTGTCTTGGTAAGCAGCGGCGTAACTATGTATCCGGGTCCTACCGAGTTGACACGTATGTTTTTGTCGGCATACTCCAGCGCGGCTGTTTTTGTAAGCCCCACCACGCCATGCTTTGCTGCCACATAGGCCGGGGAGCCCTTGGTGCCCACCGCCCCTAAGATAGATGCCATATTTACGATACTGCCGCCCCCGGATGCCAGCATTGCCGGTATCTGGTAGCGCAGCCCATAAAACACACCTGATAAGTTAATACCAATCACACGCTCCCACCCATCCAGCGGGTATTCGCCTGTAGGCGCGATCGGCCCGCCAATCCCGGCATTATTGCACGCGATATGCAGGGCTCCGTAATGCTTCACGGTCTCATCAACCAGGCGCTGACTGTCGGCAGGCTTTGACGTATCTGCTTTCACAAAGAGTGCGTCCCCACCCGTTCCCGCAATTTGCCCAACTGTTTCGTTGCCGCCCTTCTCGTCAATGTCAGACACGACAACTTTTGCCCCTTCAGCGGCATAGAGCAGCGCAACGGCCCGCCCTATTCCCGAACCGCCGCCCGTTACAATAGCTACTTTATTCAATAAGCTTTTCATTTTTTCACTTTTTTATGAGTTACTACCAATAATACGATGCAAAGTTCCGGATAAAAATTCTTCCTGCGCCTAACGAAAATCAGTGGGCCGAGAAACTTAACAGCGCTGGCGTACGCTGAAGAGCTTACTGAAGAAGATATTTTTCCGTGGCACGTTTTTTTTATAATGTATGACTAATTGGGCTTCGCCAGAATGACGCCGCCCTTACCTATGAAAAAGGCGTTGGCAAATAACACCATGGATGGACGGAACATTAGCTTGCAAATGAGGTTTCATACCGCTGTCGATCAGCAACAGGCATACAGTCCACCGTTAGCCCTGTACTTGAGTCAACTGACTGCGCAGACCGATAAGCTCAGAAAGATCGGGCATATCATGTCGCATGAAGT
>CAYNGS010000211.1:0-5727 GCA_964396625.1 uncultured Flavipsychrobacter sp. | reverse complement strand
GTAAAACCGCAACAGATAGTAGGACTACTGGGGCCAAACGGGGCCGGCAAAACAACCTGCATCAATATTCTATGCGGCCTTGTGAACCCCGACTCAGGAACCGCGCAAATAGCCGGCAAAGACTGCACGAGGGAAATGACCGCAATCAGGAGAAAGATAGGCATGGTGCCGCAGCAGATAGCCCTCTTCGGAAATCTGACCGCAATGGAGAATTTCCAATATATAGGGCGCCTTTATGGAATTGAAAATGCAGCGATCAATAAACGAGCCCAATACCTTGTGGAACGGCTGGGACTCGAAAAACATGCCGATAAACGTGTGAAAGCCTATAGCGGCGGCATGAAACGCCGCGCAAACATTATCGCATCTTTACTGCATGAACCAGAATTGCTGATACTGGATGAACCCACGGCTGGCGTGGACGTCCAGTCGCGGGCGATGATACATGATTTCATAAAGGAATACCAACAGCAGGGCAAAACTATCCTGTACACATCGCATCTGCTTGATGAGGCAGAACAACTTTGCGACGAAGTAGTGATCATTGACGAAGGCAAATTTGTGATCAACGGAACACCAAAATACCTCATCAGCAATACACCGGACTGCAAACGACTGGAGGACGTATTTCTGTACTACACCGGCCACCTGGTAAGAGACTAAAAGGGACAATGAACAAGATAATAGCGACGATAGTAAAAGAATGGCTGCTGATGAAGCGGGATATATCCGGGCTGCTGATGCTGCTTGTTATGCCCGCGCTGCTGATCATAGTAATGGCGCTGATACAGGATGCACCATTCAAGGACTACCAGGAGCTAAAGTTTGACATGCTGCTGGCAGATAACGACCAGGGCAGCCTGTCGCGGCAGATAGCGGACGGGCTGAAGCACAGCAAGAACTTCCACATCATAGACAGCGCGGGAGGGCAACAGATGACCGAACCGCTGCTAAAGGACCTGCTGAACAAGGGCAAATACAAGATAGGGATCGTGATACCGGATGGCGTGACTGCGGAGATCGTGAACTCTGCCAACATCGTGGTGAATGAGATATCCTTAAAAACAGGGCTTCCGGCCACGCTGCCTACCCGACCCCAACGCGACCAGATATATGTGCGCATCTACTTCGATCCGGTATCGAAGCCGGCATTCCGCACGGCCATCAGCTCTGCATTAGACAAATACATGGCCTATTCCTGCTCCAACATATTGATGAACAGACTGGCCATGCTGAAGAAAGATTCAACAGGGAGAACGGACGAGGCGAGTCAATATGACATGAAGAAAATAATGCAGGGTATAGGTATCAAGGAAGAACCACTCAACAACAAGGGAGCGTATACCGCGCATATCAACTCGGTGCAGCATAACGTACCCGCTTGGGCTATATTCGGCATGTTCTTTATTGTTATTCCTGTAGCGGGCCACATCATTAAGGAGCGACAGGACGGGAGCGCTGTGCGCATTGCATTGATCCCGAATGTGGTACAGTATGTTGAACTCTGGAGGATCATTTTTTACACCTTCATATGCACGCTGCAATTTCTGCTGATGCTCTGCATCGGATTCTGGATCATCCCTTTGTTTGGCCTGCCAGCGCTATACCCCGGTGTGCATGCATGGCTTTTGCTGCCCGTGGCTGTATGCATAGGATTTGCCGCAACTACTTATGGGTATTTTATCGGTTCTGTCTTTAAGACCTTCAACCAGGCACTTTCGTTCAGCTCATTGTCGATCGTAATATTGTCAGCCATAGGCGGGATATGGGTGCCTGTAGAGATATTGCCGCACAGCATTCAACAAATGTCGCTGGTATCGCCACTGCACTGGGCGCTTGATGCCGTGGACCAGGTGATACTCAGAAATGGCGGCCCTGAGGCGGTGATGCTGCCTTTGGCCATTCTGCTCGTCACGGGTATTGTACTCTGGATTTCGGGTGGACTGCTTATGGACAAAAATCGGCAATGACCTGACATAAAGAGACCGTCCCGAAAAATCGGGACGGTCGTATAATTTCAACAAAAGTATCTTTAGTTCTTATGAGCCGGAGTAGACGTATTCGGCTGTGGGGACGACATTTGCTGGTTACCAGTCTTCGCCTTCATAGACTGAAATTTCATAGCCTGATCCGGAGTCAGAACGTTCTGGATGCGCTGATCCCTTACCATTCCTGCCTGCTGATATGCGCCGTCTGTAGGCTGTGCGCCTGCAGCCCTTAAAGACTGTGTTTGTTTTGCATAGTCCAGTTCGGCACTGTATACACCCTTAGTCTGATCATCGCTAAGGCCGAGTTGTTTCTGATAAACCATTGAACGCCTCTGAGCTACCTGTTCGGGCTGAGCATGATTAATAGGCGCAGGTGCAACTGTACGGTCAGGTGTGTTAACCTTCTGTTGCGAGGTCGTGGCAGCATTCTGTGCAAATGACAGCATAGTAGCAGAAAGCAATGCACATGTAACGATCAACTTTTTCATATTTATGAATTTTAGTGGTTTGGAATTGAGTACTAAATTAGAATATTTATTTCAATTACGTAACAAAGTAATTTTTTTATTTGTTAAATGTGCGATAAATTGGCTGAAACCTGCATTAATAAAGGCATTCAAGCCGCGGGCATCGTGGCTGCTTTAAAGAGCCGTTTCAATTACAAGTTAATATTTTTTATCATTTAGAATTGACAATCAGGTAGTCATTCTTTAAAATCAGGATACAGCAAGTACTTTTTTCTTATTGTCTTGAAAGATGCAAGGTCTGTTTTCCACGTCTTGCGAATCTGATCTTCGGTGAGACCATTTTTTATTTGTTCCTCCAGTTTTGGGCCGCAGAGTTTCTGGAAAAACGCATTGAAGAACTTTTCCTTTTCAGGGCAAGCTTTGTATGCGTCGATGATCCAGGCGAGGTGCAAAGTGTTATGTATTTTTCGCAAAACATCATCCGCAGTCATACCCACGACCGCACCATAACAAAGCTTGTTTTCGTAAGGAGGTTTCTTTGCGCCCATGCCACTTTTCGGGGTGAACGTATGTTTATATCTCCCTTTCAGTTCGGGGCTACCGAACTGCTGAAAAGGCATATCAGTGCCGCGACCCACACTAACCAAGGTACCCTCGAAGAGACAAAGGGAAGGATAGGCGTAGACGGCCGCCATTGTCCTCAAGTTTGGAGAGGGCGCTACCGGCAGTTCCCATTTGCTGTCGTGAGTGTAATTGACGCACTTTATGATCCGGAGTTCGAGGTCGGCAGCATTGCTGAACCATCGCTCCCCCACCAGCATCTGCGCGTATTCCCCGGCGGTCATCCCATATACTACGGGCAGCGGTTGCATGCCGACAAAAGAACGATTCTCTTTTTCAAGCACCGGGCCGTCTACATAAAAACCATTGGGGTTCGGTCGGTCGAGCACCACAAACTTTTTGTGGTTTTGGGCGCAGGCTTCCATGCAATACTCAAGGGTGCTGATATAGGTATAAAAACGAACGCCCACGTCCTGCAGGTCATAGACCATTATATCCACGTCAGCAAGTTCTTCCGGCGATGGTTTGTTGTGCTTTCCATAGAGCGATATAACAGGCAAGTGGCTGGCGCTATCCAGTGTGTTTTCGACCGACGCTCCGGCATCATCGCGGCCGCGAAAACCATGCTCCGGGACAAATATTTTCACAACATTAACTTGCCTCGCCAGCAGCATATCGAGAAGCGACTGATCGCCAACCTTTGATGTCTGATTTATGATCAGCGCCACCCGTTTATGCAGCAAGACGCGGGCATATTGCTCCGGTGCAGCATCAGCGGGTTTTATAACAGTGTCGTAGCGCACGGCTTGAGAACATAAAGGCGCCACCACGGCAAAAAGTAAAAATATATACCTCATAAGCTCAATGCACGTTTGGGATGGTCTTCACGGAAACTTAGTGCCTTTTTTCCAAAACTAAAGTTAGCATCGAATTCGATATAAAAACGAAGAAACACCCCGGCTTTTTTAGCTATTATGCACCTGGAATACTGCGAATTGCGGGTTGAAATCCGGCACGCCGCTTTTTTTTACCCCGATTTCTTAACCAAATATTATCATAGAAACTCAAATTTATTAATGTAACTTGCGGGCTTTATTTATTTTTTCAATCTACAATTTATGCAACAAGTAAAGAAAGGTGATAAGGTAAGCGTACATTATCACGGTAAATTAACGGACGGGGAGACTTTTGACAGTTCTGAGGGCCGCGATCCATTGTCATTTACGGTAGGCGCCGGACAGGTAATAAAGGGTTTTGACGATGCTATGCTGGACATGAAGCCCGGTGATAAAAAGACCGTAAACATACCGGTAGCAGATGCATATGGTGAACGTAATGATGATATGGTGATGGAATACCCAAGAACGGAGTTTCCTGCCGATATGATACCTGAAGTGGGCATGGAACTGCAAATGGGCGATAACGCAGGTAATGTATTCCCGGTGCTGATAACGCATGTTGCAGCAGATACGGTAATGCTGGATGCAAACCACCCGCTGGCAGGACAAGACCTTACATTTGAAATAGAGCTAGTAGCTATTGCTGAAGCTTAGCATCTGAAACTGAAATAACCGAAGAATAATCCATAACAAAATAAAAAATGACGGAACCAGTTCCGTCATTTTTTATTTGTGCAGTACAATTAAGTTATTCCCTGGCGAGTTGTATCGTCGCTTTTTGATTGCCATGATTGTCCCAAGCCTTCAGTATATAAATGCCAGATGCAACACCGAGCATGCTGACTGTCTGGACGCCGGAATTTGTTACCTCGGCAACCGGAGTAACCGCACGACCTAAAACATCATAAACTGCTACTTTATCTGACTTATCAAGACCTGAAACATTAATGTCGCTATTGAATGGATTGGGATACGCCAACACATGACCTGCACCGGAAATGCTGTTGACACCAACGCCACTAACGTAGGGGTAAGTCATGCGGATACGTTCGTTATTGGCATCGGCAATATAAATATTGCCATACACGTCGAGTGCGATGCCGTAGGGGTAATTAAGATTTGCGCCCAATGCATCTCCCAGATCTCCTGCGAATCCTCGTGTTCCATTTCCAACGACCGTGTGTATAATACCAAATGTGTCGACTTTGCGGATGACGTTATTGTATGAATCTGCGAAATAAACGTTACCAAAAGTATCTACCACAATGCCCTGCGGCTGATATAGTTGTGCGAGTGCAGCAAGACCATTATCGCCCGCATAATTATACACCCCTTGTGTGCCCGCAAAAGTGGTGATAAAACCATCGACATCTATCTTGCGAATAACATTATTTCCGTAATCTGTGATGTAAATGTTGCCAATTCGATCAACTGCAACAGCGGTAGGAGAATCGAGTCTTGAGGTATCAGCAAGGCCGGGGTTGCCGGTATAGCCTGCAGAATCTATGCCAGCGATCGTGGAGATAATGCCAAACGTATCGACCTTGCGGATACAATGATTACCGGCATCTGCAATATAAAGGTCGCCAATGGAATCCAAAGCAATACCAAGCGGTACGCGCAAACTGGCGTGTATTGCCGGACCACCATCGCCACTATAGCCCCAGGTAGAATTGCCAGCGATAGTGGTAATAATGTTGGTTTCGACAGACATTTTACGGATAACACTGTAATTGGCATCGGACATGTATACATTTCCCTTCCTATCGACAGCAACACTGTGTGGAATTACCTCGAAACTAGTAGCTATCT
>CAYNGS010000210.1:0-5736 GCA_964396625.1 uncultured Flavipsychrobacter sp. | reverse complement strand
CCGGCGGCATATGGAGCAGCAGCAATGTGACAATTGCTACCGTTAGCAGCACTGGCTTGGTTACCGGAGTCACCGCCGGGTCGTCAGTTATTACTTATACCGTGGGTGCCGGATATGTCATCACCACCGTTGTCATTTATCCGTTACCGGCACTTTTTTCTATCACCGGCGGCGGCGGCTACTGTGCCGGCGACACAGGGGTGCATGTCGGCCTCAGTGGTTCGCAGACCGGGGTGAATTATTCCCTGCATGTTGGCGTTTCGGTTATAGGGCCTGTTGCAGGTACCGGAGGCGTGCTCGATTTTGGCTTGCAAACCACTGCCGGCACCTATACAGTTGTGGCCACCAATGCGACGACCCTATGCAGCGACACCATGCTGGGCATCGATACGGTAACGATCAATCCCCTGGTTATACCCTCGGTAAGCATTATCTCGCCGGGAGGCGACACCGCTTGCTCGGGTTCCACAACCACTTTTCAAGCCATAGCTGTGAACGGGGGGACGACGCCCGTGTACCAATGGAACGTAAATGGTCTTAATGTAGGAACCGACAGTATTCATTACACCTATGTGCCTGCAAACGGAGACCATGTAAGAGTTACACTCGTCAGCAGCGCCGCTTGTGCGTCGCCGGATACAGTTACTGTTGTGGACACGATAACCGTTCTGACTTCGGTAGTGCCGTCTGTTACCATTACTTCTTTTCCCGGCACCCGCGTGTGCCAGGGTGCTGCTGTATTGCTGACCCCTGCACCGGTGAATGGCGGCCCGGCGCCTGCTTATCGCTGGACCAAGGACGGCACATACGTAGCGACAGGGCCCACTTACACTTTTATACCCGTAAACGATGATATTGTTCATTGCACCATGACAAGCGACTACCGGTGCAGGCTTGCCGATACTGTCATAAGTCCCAATGTCACGATTACGGTAGATTCAGCTATTACGCCTTATATTTCCATCCTTGCATCGCCGGGTACCACTATCGGCCGCGGACAATTTGATACATTGACAGCAATTGTCACAAACGGAGGCTCATCCATAACCTATCAGTGGTTTGTTAACGATGTCCTTGTGCCGGGGGCAACAACATCAACCTTTATCAGTGATTCTTTTTCAGCCCCTTACCCGGACTCAATTACCTGCAATGTGACCGGCAGCGGTGCCTGCATGATCACTGCCTATACCTGGGTATATATAGTGGTGAGCAGCGTGGGTGTAGAAGAGTTGGCCAATGCTTCCAAACCTACCCTTTGGCCCAATCCTGCAACGACAGAACTATTTGTGGACCATGCGGCCGGCGCAGACTTTATCATGAGCGACATGCTTGGGAAAGTGGTGCTTGTCAAAAAGCTCACGGTTGGAATTGACCGGCAGGCAGTCGACATTTCTTCGGCGCCGGAAGGGGTATACATAGTTCAGATCATTGACCCCCTTCGTGGAACCAAGGTCACCAGAAAAGTGATCCGGCAGTAATGCCTTCCTCTGGCGGTAGCCAAAGCTGTCCCGACATCGACGTCCACGAAAATAAAAGTTTTACTTTTGACCTGAAATGACTCAGAACGACCGTTATAGCCAGCGCGGTGTCTCCGCGCAAAAAGAAGACGTACATAAGGCGGTAGCCAAACTTGACAAAGGACTATTTCCTAATGCATTCTGCAAAATATATCCCGATTTCTGGGGTGGTGATGACAAATACTGCAACCTGATGCATGCAGATGGTGCCGGTACCAAATCCATACTTGCATACTTGTACTGGAAAGAGACCGGTGATATGAGCGTGTGGAAGGGCATAGCCATAGACAGTATTGTAATGAATATCGACGACCTGCTGTGTGTGGGCGCCACGGGGCCGTTCACCTACTCGTCCACTATCGGGCGGAACAAGCATAAGATACCGGGTGAGGTTATCTCAGCACTTATTAACGGCACACAGGAATATTTTGACCGGCTGGCTGAGTACGGCATTGACTGTTATTTGCTGGGCGGCGAGACAGCCGACGTAGGAGATGTGGTGAGAACCGTGATAGTGGACGGCACGATGGCTTGCCGCATGGAGCGCGCAAAACTGGTAACTTCGGAAAACATGCGTGCGGGGGATGTGGTAGTATCGCTTGCGAGCTATGGCCAGGCCACCTACGAAGATGAATATAACAGCGGCATGGGCAGTAACGGCCTGACAAGCGCGCGGCACGAGCTGCTGCACAAGCAGTATGCAAAAAAATACCCCGAGAGCGTGGACCCCGGTCTGCCGGAGGAGGTAGTGTACAATGGCCGGTATACGGTAACAGACGGTACGGATACCCCGCTTAATGTCGGGAGGATGATCCTTTCTCCCACCCGGACCTATGCGCCGGTAGTGCTGAAGGTGTTGCAACAGTATTTCGACAAGATCCACGGCATCATACATTGCAGCGGCGGGGGCCAAAGTAAGTGCCTGCATTACCTGCCTAAACCTTTAAGAGTGGTCAAGAACAATTTATTGCCAATTCCTCCGTTATTTAATATGATCCAGGCATCCGCAGGTACTGGCTGGAGGGAAATGTACCAGGTTTTTAATATGGGACAGCGCCTGGAACTGTTCACGGACAAAGACACTGCTCAGGGAGTCATTGAAATAGCAAAATCGTTTAAAATAGATGCGCAGATTTCGGGATATGTAGAGCAGTCAGAGAAAAAGGAGGTGGTTATAGAGAGTGTACATGGGAATTTCAGTTATTTTTAAAAGTTTGGCACTAAATGTGCTGTAAAGAGCGTTATACTATCCAAAATAAACCATATGCACAAAACAGCCTTTTTACTTTTCTTAGCAACGCTCGTATCTTTCCTGGCAGAAGCCCAGGACAAAATATATAAAAAGAACGGCGATATAATAGAGGCGAAGGTAAAAATGGTGAATGCGACCAGCATAGACTACAAACGGTCTAATAATCCGGATGGCCCCGATTATTCCATTTTGAAAAAGGAGGTGAGCAAGATCGTCTACCAAAACGGTACCACCGATAATTTTGCTGCAGCCGGTGGCGATAGTCGTTCCGGGAAAACACAGGGGAGATCGTCAAAGCAAAAGTATGGAGATAACATGCTCTGCATAATGCCGACATACACAGCGCAGCCCGGCGGAGACGTTGAATTTGCAGGTTTCAGTGATCCGGGGATAGGTATCACTTATGAAAGGCTGCTGGACCGGAACGGCCATATTAGTTTCTACATACCCGTGGTGCTCAGTTTTTCCTCTCAGCACGATTTCAACAACTATGTATATCCGACAGTTAGCGGTAACAACAGAACCTATACATCGGTAATGTTCATACCAGGAGTTAAGTTCTATCCTGCGCCATCTTCCTGTCGTTTCAGGTATTCGCTGGGCGCTTCTTTTTTTGCCCTGACCGGCAGCGAGCCATATAATGTTTACGACACCCATACAGGATCGGGCGGTAGTGCTTATGGCGACTGGCGGTATACTGTTTATGGTATTATGATCTCAAATTCGCTGAATGTGACCGTGAATAAGCATTTGTTCATCGGCTTCGACTTAGCTGGTGGGGTTCCTTTTTCCGATAACAGGCGCAAGGACCTGACATTTATCGATAATCCGGTTCCGATCGTGCAGTTTGGAGTAAAAGTAGGTGCCCGTTTTTAACGTTAGCTGATAAACACCGCCGCAGGCGGACTATTCATTGATACTTTAATAACCACAAAAAATAAGTCTATGAAATTAAAAGCCATTCTAACCGGGATATTGGCGATCGCTTTATTCGCAACTGCAAACGCGCAGGATAAAATATACAAAAGGGACGGGGAAGTGATAGAGGCTAAGATAAAGAGCGTGGGTACCAAGACACTTGTGTACCAGCGTTACGACAACCAGACAGGCCCCGAGTATACGATCTTCAAAGTTGAGGTGGATAAAATAGTGTACCAGAATGGGAGCAAGGACGAATTTGACGCACCGCCGCGCAGGCACCATCCAACCCATATGAATACGCATAGCAGCGATGACCCGGAGCCGATAAAAAAAATAAGGTACCGGCCAAGTCTGTTAACGCTTGCTCCGCTGCAATTTAGCGAAAACGGCCTGGGCTTTAGTGTGGCCTACGAGCGCGCGCTTGACCGTAACGGCATCGTCGCCTTCTATCTGCCCGTTATAGGCACCTACAATCTGAACAGCGGCACGTACTATGATCCCACTTCAGGAACCAATGTGAACGGTCACCAGGATGCTATGTACTATGCAATGCCGGGGATCAAATTGTACCCGACCGGCAGCTTCGGTTATGTGAAGTATGCTATCGGCCCTTCGCTCGTGGTGGCCACAGGAGAAAAGTCCTCTACGCATTACGATGCTTACGGAAATCCTTCTTACACGACACAATCACACACTATACTGGGAATGGTCATCAACAACTCTCTGAACATAAACCCGAGCGAGCATGTGTATCTGGGCCTTGAGATCGGGCTGGGCTTCACTTACATGAACAGGATAAACGGGCTGAACCAGGATACCAATGGCATCGCACAGGGCGGCTTTAAGATCGGTTACCGGTTCTGATCATTGGTCCCGGGCACACATGCCCGCTATGTTTATTGCAATGGATTTGCGAGCATGTGCAATACAGTCGCCATATTCAGCTCTTCGCCCGCCGGTGGTACGGCATTAATATGGGCGCTTAGTCTGAAGTAGATGGTGTCCTCAAGAAAATAGCTTTTCAGGTTAACAGTTGTGTCGGGCACAAGATTTAACGTGCTCTGTCCCTTGGCTACGGCATGCTGTGACGCGATCAATACCTCCGGTTGTGTCCTGGACGAGATGTAGACATCCATATAGTCGAGGAAGTTGAAATTCTGATTTGGCGGGGTTTGTATTTGTATGGCTAAGCTTTTCAAATAAACGTTAAGCACAAGGTTGGTCGCTGTACCATACGTGGCTATGTACTGCTGTGAATTGGTGGCGATGCCTACTGAAGGGAAGGGCAGCGGTATGCCACCGACCGGCAATACAGTTGTTACCGTGTCTCCCGGTATGCTTGGCACAGACTGCTGGTAATTGTATGGAATGTCGACATTGATATTGGTGAGCTGCCGCACTTTGCCACAGCCTGAACAGACGCAGATCAGCGCGATGATCGTAAAAAATAGGGTCTTTGGCATTGATAAGAGGTTTAGTAATACTAAGTTACCTCAAAATTTGTGCCAACACACATTATTTATCGTTATTTTTGCGCTCCCGTACGGAATTGACGCGTACTATTAACCATTGATTATTAATGAGCAAGACGGTAGCTTTTCATACGCTTGGGTGCAAACTGAATTTTTCTGAAACATCGACCCTCAGCCGAACGCTGGAGGCGGATGGCTTTACGAAAAAGGACTTTGAAGAGGATGCCGATGTGTACGTGATCAATACCTGCTCCGTAACAGAAAATGCGGACAAGGAATGCAGGCTGATAGTGCGTCGCATACAAAAGCGATCGCCTGATGCAATGGTAGTAGTGACGGGCTGCTACGCACAATTGAAGCCGAAGGAGATAGCGCAGATAGAAGGCGTCGATCTTGTGCTCGGCGCCTCCGAGAAATTCAACCTCGCAAGCCATCTGAAAGAAATAACAAAAGGCCCTGCCGACGGAGGAGGAGCAAAAATATGCTCGTGCGATATAGAGAATGTTGCGGGCTTTCACAGTTCTTTCTCGCTAAATGACCGTACACGTACCTTCCTGAAAGTGCAGGACGGATG
>CAYNGS010000209.1:0-5741 GCA_964396625.1 uncultured Flavipsychrobacter sp. | reverse complement strand
CCGAGGGGTTTGGGTAATAGAGCATGATGTAACTAAGCGTATTCACATCTGCACCCAACTCATTCATGATGCGCATGCCCGCAATAGCCGTGTGAACATCCCCGGCTGAAACGGAATCATCTCCCTGAACGATGTATTGCCGCACATCGTTCACATTAAAATAGTTGTTTTCGATGCCCTTGAGGAAGATCACCTTCTGCTGGTCCTGGTTATTGGCAAACACATTGTCCTCTATTACCGGGGTGTACGATTTAACTCCCTGTATCTGCCCTATCGCCCTCAGTTTCGCAGAATCAATATTGAAAAATTTTCCCCGTGCGGCAGATATTTTTATCTCGGGGTAGAATGCCTTGTACAGATCCTTTACAACGGACTCAAAACCATTGAACACAGAAAAGATGATGATCATGGCCCCGCTGCTTACTGCTATGGCGCCCATACTGATGCGCGACAATACCGGCGCGGCGTTGGCCGAGCGCTTGCCCCGCAAATACCTAAATGCCAGCCGCCATATCAGTGTGTTATTCAAAGTGTAATTCAATGTCAGGTAAACAATCATCCGAGACCAGTTTCGGAGTAATTACAGATCGAAATACAGGGAACCCACTTTGCTTATGCAGGCTCATCAGTAGCAGGAGGTTTTGCCTCTCTTTCCGCACTTATTTTTTTAAACAATTCCTCCATCTTAAAAACGTGGTCGAGGGTATCGTCCGAAAAGAACTGCAATTCAGGCACCCGGCGCAACTGGTTTTTTATCCTTTGTCCCAATAGTTTTCGCCACTCCCAGCCCCGTTCTTTTATCTTGTGTAGCAAGGCAGAAGGCTCCTTCACCTGGAAAAAACTGAGGTAGACGCGTGCCTCCAGCAGATCGGGGGTTATTATTACTTTTGAAATAGAAACCATTCCCCCGTCCACAATATTCATCCCTTCGCGCTGAAAAATGTCACTTAACTCTTCCAGGATCAGTTTGCCAACCTGCTTCTGTCTTTTATTCTCTTCCATAGCGGTATCATTACCGGATAAAGTTAACACTAAATTGAACAATGCCGCCGGGAGGCACGGGACTTAAAGCACTCAAATAATTGCAAATATGAATGTATATAAAAGAAAAGTTCAGTAAATTCGTGTCTCATTAAAATTTATGAAAAAGATATTATTGGCACTTTGCGGCGGATTTATATTGTTCGCCGGTTGTAAAGAAAATGACGCGCTCATCGTTGTAACCAGGGCAGTAGATTCTACGTTTACCGTGCCGGTTCCCGCAACAACAGACGCACATAATGTTTTGGTTGAGGAGTTTACCGGCCAAAGCTGCTCGAACTGCCCGGCTGCGCATTCGCTACTGGAGAGCATTGTCAGCCACCACGCTCCGGGCAGTGTGAACGTCATCGGGCTGTATATTGACGGCAATCCACAGTCCGTTCCAAACGCTTTCAGCAAGCACGACCTGAGAGATTCGATAGCGTCAAACATCGGGACGGATGTGTATGGCGGTGTGAGCCAGATGCCGGGCGCCGGCATTGACCGGACGCCGGTAGCGGGTATACTGCAACTGGGCAGCGGATCATGGTCTGATTTCATAAATTCTCAGTTAAGCATTACCGATCCGCTGAACTTATCGGTGCAAAGCAGCTATAACAGCACTACCGGCATCGCTGAGATAACAGCAACTATTATTTATACGCAGACCGTGACCGTACCTCAGAACATATCGGTTGCGGTGGTGGAAGACAGTATTATTGACATACAGGAGTATCCTATAACCGACCCCACCTACACCAGCGGATATGATACGTTTTATGTTTTCAAAAGTGTATTTCGTGGTATGGTGTCAACACCTCCGTTCGGCGACCCGATCCTGGCAAAGATCACGACAAAGAACCCGGGACAAGGATACCAGATACATTACTCATACAAGCCTAAGTCCATTGTTCCGGCTATTGTTCCGGCGCACTGCCGGGTTATTGCTTTCGTAAATACGATTAATGGCAGTGATTACCATGTTGTGCAGTCGGTGCAGTGCAAATTAACGCCGTGAGTAAAACAAGGGTACTGGAGATCAAATTATTTGCCTTGTCCCGGTTGACAAGGCATTTTATTAAAAACACTTTCGAAGTAAATGAAACAGGGCAGATCGGTATTTTTTTTGAGTTTGATTTGTGTATTGACCACAGCCTGTGGTAGTGGCAAAAATGAGGAGCAACAAAAGGCCGAAACGCCAGCAGATACCACTAAAATGAAGCGGGTGGATGTTCCTGTTTTTAATGCAGACACGGCATACAACTACGTGGCGGCGCAGGTTGCCCTGGGGCCGAGACTACCCGGCTCTGATGCCCAAACAAAATGCGCCAAATGGATGGAAGGCAAACTCAAAGAAGTTTGTGATACTGTTTACCGCCAGAACGTGCACGTAACAGGAGGCGATGGTAAATCTTTGCCGTGCATCAACCTGGTAGGCGCTATTAATCCTCGGGCAACAAAACGTATACTTTTCCTGACGCACTGGGACAGCCGCCCATGGGCCGACCAGGATACAAAGGATAAGGACAAACCCATATTGGCAGCGGACGATGGTGGCAGCGGCGTGGGCGTGCTGCTGGAAGTAGCGCGCGAAATAAAAGCGAAAGGGTTAAGCGGTGATATCGGCATCGACATTTTGTTTACGGACGTGGAAGATTACGGACGTTCGGAATGGGGTGAGGATTCCTATTGCCTGGGAACACAGTACTGGGCCCACCATCCCCACATGGCAGGATACAAGGCGGATTTTGCTGTGCTGCTGGACATGGTAGGGGCACGTGGGGCTCAATTCCCGATGGAGGGCATATCGACGAAGTATGCAGGCGATATACAGCAAAAAGTATGGCAGGCCGCAGGAAACGCAGGCTATTCATCTTACTTCCCGTACGTGGCTGCGGCTGATATTACTGATGATCACGTGCCTGTGAACAGGATCACCGGCATTAAAACCGTAGATATCATCAACCTTACGCCGGACGTTGAACGGCCATTTGCCCCGCACTGGCACACGCACGCCGATGCAATGGATATTATTGATAAGAATACGCTGAAGGCTGTGGGCCAGACTTTGCTACAGGTAGTATACGAGCAGACTGCTCCCAACGCATAGCTGGTTTCTAACGGGGAGACAGCTAATAAAGTGTTATCTTTTTATTCGTTATCCCCGGCGGGTTGTGGTCTGTTTGTTGTATAGTATATTTGCCGCATCATAAAATAAGGAGTATTGAAATACCGTAATGCCATACTTATAGTTTTGCTGGTGATCATTGCAGACCAGGCGCTTAAATTTTACATAAAGACACATTTTTGTAATGGGGATGAGGTTCGGATATTCGGAAACTGGTTCCGACTCCATTTTATAGAAAATGAAGGGATGGCATACGGCATGAAACTGAGTGAGTCGGTAGTAGGCAAAATACTGCTGTCCACGTTTAGGCTGATAGCGGTTATTTTTGGGTTTTACCTGCTGAAGAGACTGGTTAATAAGGGCTATAGCCGGGGCGCCATTATCTGCGGATCACTGATACTTGCCGGGGCGCTAGGCAATCTTATCGACAGCATGTTTTACGGACTGATATTTACGAACAGCCCGTACTCGTGCTTTTCCGGTGAGTACGACAGCATCGCCAACATGATGAAGAATCACAGCGAGGCTACTGTATCGCACTTGTGCAATTTCGGACAAGGATACGGAAAATTTTTGCAGGGCAAAGTGGTGGATATGCTGTATTTCCCGATCATAGATACTAGAATGCCGGGCTGGGTGCCCTTCCTTGGCGGAAAGAACTTTGTTTTCTTCGAACCTGTTTTTAATATTGCAGATGCGGCGATATCTGTGGGCGTGCTTACACTTGTATTCTTTCAAAAGCGGCTTATACATAAGACCCCGCAGGAAAATTTAGTAACACTATAACCATGGAGGAAGAACTGATCTCGATCACGGTTTGGCTGGCAGGACGCAGCTATCGGCTGAAGATAAAGCCTGAAGAAGAATCGGCGGTGCGGAAGGCTGTGAAGCTGGCTGACGCAAGGGTAAACGAGATGCGCTCTCATTATGCCGGCAAGGATGACCAGGACTTTATGGCGATGTGCCTGCTTACGTATGCAGCGGACAGCGCTGTCGAATCATTCAACAATCCTTTGCTGCAGGAAGAGTTGAATAAGATGGGCCGGAAAATAGATAAAATGATCAACCAGTAGTCTATAAAACATCCGTCATCACTTCCATTTTGCTTCCCCGGGATCCTTTAATAAGGATTGAGCTATTGGCCGGCCGGTGAGCTTTTATATGATCTGCGGCGGCGGCAGAGTTCTCGAACCACGAGTAGCCATTGTTAATGTCTTTAAATTCCTTCCCGACAAGTATCACACTTTGCCAGTTGTATTTTGATATCAATGCAACAAGTTCGAGGTGTTCATTTCTTTCTTCGTCACCCATCTCTTTCATGCCGCCTATCCATAGCATCTTGTTGGGTAAGTCTGACGCTTCGAAATTGAGTATGGCGGCACGCATACTGCTTGGATTGGCATTGTAGGCATCGAGTATGATCCGGTTAGTGCCTTTTTGCAGCCATTGCGACCGGCTGTTGTCCGGAGTGTAGGCCGCGAGGGCTGATTTAATGTCGTCGATCGGAACGCCGAAATGCAGTCCTATGGCTATCGCGGCCATTACATTCGGAAAGTTGTACTCGCCGACGAGGTTGGTATTTAAGATCGTCTCGGTGTGCGCGGTCAGCATGGCTACCTGTAGAAAGACACCGCTCATTACCGGCCTTCCTAAATACTGGGCATTGCTGCTTCCATAGGTCACCTGGCGGTTGATGCCATGTGCCATCTCACCGAGGTAGCCGAGATCTGCATTTCTGAAAATAACGCCATCATTGGCCCTGATGAAATCGTAGAGTTCCCCTTTGGCTTTTCTTACCCCTTCTATTCCTCCAAAGCCTTCTATGTGCGCTTTGCCGCAATTGGTAATAATGCCATGCGTGGGCAAAGCGATATCGCAATAGCCTGCGATCTCTCTTTGATGATTTGCCCCCATTTCTATGATCGCCATTTCGGCATCCTGCTTTATTTTAAGCAGGGTGAGCGGCACGCCGATGTGATTGTTTAAATTGCCTTCAGTGGCGTACGTCTTATAGCGCTGTTTTAATACTGCAGCTATCAATTCTTTCGTGGTTGTTTTGCCGTTGGAGCCGGTGATGGCGATAAACGGTATACCGAACTGTTTACGGTGGTAATTTGCCAGTTTTTGCAATGTCGTAAGCACGTCATCGACAATGATACAACGTTTGCTGTTTGCATAATCCGGGTTGTCAATTACGGCATAGGCGGTTCCTTTCTCCAGGGCTTGCTGAGCAAACACATTCCCGTCAAAATTGGCTCCGCTCAATGCAAAGTATATTCCTCCTTCATGCAGCTTGCGGGTGTCTGTCTGAATGGAAGGATGCTGAAGGTATAGTTGATATAATTCAGGTAGCTCCACAAGTAGAATTTGGTGTAAAAATAAAGAACCCCTTTCATTAAGAAAGGGGTTCTTTTATAATAGCGATTGAATATTATCTTTTGTGGTGTTTTTGATTACCGAAGCTATTACCGCCAGGCTGGTTATCGCCGTCGGGGCTGCCCATGCGGTCCATCACACAACGGAAACCGATATCGCACGATGGCAAGTTACCCTGCCTGTAGCGGCGTGTGCCGGGAGACAACCAGTAAGCGCG
>CAYNGS010000208.1:0-5744 GCA_964396625.1 uncultured Flavipsychrobacter sp. | reverse complement strand
CGCGTGGTCTAATTAGTAAACCGGACCGGGACATAAACGCTAGCGTTATCCCACTCCATTTTAAATCCTGATTTGTCGATAATGATTGTGAACTGCTCAACGGGCTTGTCGAGGTGTTTGGCCGGCACCTTTGCGTTCAGCACATCTTTATCTTTTACCTTGTCGTAACCGAACGCGCCCCATTGTTTCAGCTGGCTGTTGAGGATAATGCCCCATTCGTTTTCACCGGGAATTGTAAATAATACATAAGTGCCTGCCTTTACCTGCTTGCCGGCGAAGACACAGTCTTTTTCCAGGGTGATCTCGGTCGCTTCGTCAGCGCCGGTGCGCCACACTTTACCGTAGGTTTCAAGACTGGTTTTGCCGTCGCCGAAGATCACACGACCCTTCTTGTATGGGCGGCCGTAGGTTATCTTCATATTGTTGCCCGATATGGTCTCGTGCGGGCTGGCGCGTTTCTTATCCATACCCTGTGCAAATAACGTGGTCGCTGCCAGCACCAGCAGGACCGTAAGTGATAATAGTTTTCTCATAGCGTGTTTTTTTGTGCAAGATATGCCTTATCGCCAACAAGTGAGGACCGCACAAAGGGAATTTTGTTGCGCATGGTGAACAATTTGTGCACAGACCTTTATTGTCAGCCGATTGTAAATCATTCTGTTAGCGTAATAATTATGCGTAAACAGTTAAATATGGCGGCATTAGAAATGCAGCAATTCTGCCTTGAATTTTTCACAAAACCTTTAGATATGTGGCACGGTTATTTAACTGTGAAGCATGAAATAAAAAAGTATCATTTAACTAATCAGAGAAACTATGAAACGTAGATTACTAACAGTGGCAATGGCAGCGGGAATGCTATTTCCTGCGATTTTGCAAGCTCAGACAACGCTTTACGGAATAACAAATGCAAATGCCATCTTTACGATGAGCGATGTGATGACCCCCTCGGCGATCAGTGGCCCTTATGCCATCTCTGGTGTGGCCTCGGGGCAGGTATTGGTGGGGCTGGATGCCCGGCCAAGTACCGGAGTGCTGTATGCTCTGGGTTATGACTCACTGGCAAGCATGGGCGAATTGTATACGATCACAGGCTCAGGCAGCAGCTACACAGCGACAGCGGTCAGCGGCACACTCGCGAGCCTGAACCTGGGCCTTACGAATAATGTAGCGATGGACTTTGTGTCGACGGCCGATAACCAGATCAGGATCGTTGGGCGGAATGGTAACAATTACATTATGAGCGCTTTAGACGGTACGGTGACATCGACCGGCACCAGCGGATTGTCGTTTGGACTTGGCGACCTTCATTCGGGAACTGGTATGCTGGCAGCAACCGCCTACACAAATAATTTTTATGGGGCTGATGCTACGCAGGAAGTAGGTTATGACGCAGTAAATAACGTGTTGGTAAACATGGATGAAGGAAGTTTTGCGAATGGATTCAACAATGTGTCTAACACTATCCATTCTATAGGCGCCAGTATCGGCACTACGCTTACTGCTCTGGGCAGTGTAGGTATGGATACCTGGTTCGATACAGTTACACATACCAATACTATTTACCTGACCGGATCTCCGTTATTGAGCGGGGCACACCTGTATAGCTATGCTATGGGCGGCGTCAGCGGTACCATTACGGATCTTGGAGCGATCGGCAGCGGTTCGCTGAATGTGCGTGACATTGCTTTCCAGACAACGCGTGACTCGGTATCGGCAGCCGGGCACCTGCTTACCGGGCTTACATTAAACCTGCGCAACCTTGTATATTTTAATGCTAATAATCCCGGTAATATCCTTAGGGAAGTGACCCTGCGCGGTATGACCGCAGGGCAGGAAATGGTAGGTATAGACTATGCCGCCAATGGTACGCTATACGGACTTGGATACAATTCCATTGCGCATAACTACCAGTTGTACACCATAGATTCGCTGACCGGAAGTGTTACGGCAGTTAATCCGACTGCTGTAAGCCTCAATCTCGGAACAGATGACGGCTCGGACAATTATATAAATGCGGGATTCCGGTTCATCTCTACCGCAACCAACCGTATTCGTGTAACGGGAAATAACGGCGCCACAAACGCGACCATCGATGCCACGACCGGCGCTATCGTTTCAACAGACGCAGCGCTGCAGTATATAACCGGCGATGCCAGCTTCGGCGCGGCACCCAACATCACATCTATCGCATTCACGGGTTATGCCGTGGACACAGTGACCCAAATGTTTGGGTTCGACGCCAGTACGGGTTCGCTGGTTATGTTCGACAATAGTAATGGACTGGTTGGCTTTGGTGATGGCAGCAGTGGATTCATTAATACGGATATCAGCCTCAACAGTGTTCTATCGCTGCTGGCGCACACCAGCTCGTACAATAATTCTTCCATAAATATCATGTTCGACCCTGCTACGATGAGCAATATCGGATTTATGACATCCAACTACCTGGGCGACAGCGGTACTGCCCAATTGAACTACTCAGTATTGTACGATATGAGCAGTATGCTTACAGCGTATCATAAAGGAACAACAGGGTCGCCAACAACTGTGGGGCGGATTGGTTACGGCACGCCGCTAAAAGACATAGCCATCAGGAGAGCAGCACCGGTTAGCACAGGCATCATCGCTTATACGGGCAATACCAGTAACGATCTGCTGGTATATCCCAATCCTGTGATTAGCCAGACAAGGGTAGTACTCGATGTGACACCGGTCAGCGATGTATTTGTAGACATAATTGACCTTAACGGACGCGTGGACCGGTCATTCCAGTATGCCCCCGGCACCAACCTGCTGGATATAGATATGAGCAGGCTGCCAACCGGCCTCTATAGTGTGCGCGTATCGGGTAACGATATTGGCTTCCACAATCTGAAGGTGGTGAAGGAGTAAAGTTTTTGTGATTGATAAAAGGCCGTTCCGCGTGTAGCGGGCGGCTTTTTTGATTTACAATTGTGGAATAATTCTAACTTCGGGTCTCTATTTATCAATCATCAACTTATGAAACACACGCTATTTATCATCGCTGCTTTCTGGTTCGCTGCCACGACTGCGTTCTGCCAAAGCCGGGAGCCGAAACCAAACGTTTATTTTTACGTAGAACAAATGCCAAAGGCCGGATATGATTACCAGCAATATCTGAATGAACATATCAAATACCCTGAAGCAGCCCGGGCGAGCAACGTTGAGGGTAGAGTCATCGTGCGATTCATTGTTAATGAAGATGGGAGTATTTCTGATTGCACAGTTATGCGGGGCATTGGCTCGGGATGCGATGAGGAAGCGCTGAGGGTGGTGAAGAGTTTTCCGGCCTGGAGTCCGGGCCGCCAGGCCGGCAAGCCGGTAAGCGTCTACTATACCTTGCCAATAGTATTCAGGCTGAACGGCGACGAAGCTCAAAAAACCACAGCAGCGGGCAACTCGGGTGATGCGCATGTTCCCGGTATGCCAACGCCCGGTTATGATGTAAAGCAATACATAGCCGAGAACGTGACCTACCCCATGGAGGCGAGGAAAAAAGGCATAGAAGGACGGGTGCTCGTGAAGTTTGTGGTGAACGAAGATGGTCACATATCCGACGGCATGGTTGTGAAAGGGATCGGCGGCGAATGTGATAAGGAGGCGCTACGTGTGATCAAGAACATGCCGCCCTGGAAACCTGATCCTCAAAATCCGAAACGGGTGTTCTATACCTTGCCGGTTTCGTTTAAGTTGAATGGCAATTAGTTTTTTCTGGAATAATATAGGCCGTGCTAAAACCTTTCCATTATTTTTGAGGCATGTTATCTATTGATCTGAAAGGAAAGACCGCGCTGGTTGGCGGCAGCACGCAGGGTATAGGACTTGCATCGGCGCAGGCCCTGGCTTCACTTGGGGCAACGTGCATACTCATATCCCGAAACGAGGAGAAATTGCAGCAAGCTGTGAAGGCGCTCGATACCGCCAGCGGACAGCAGCACCAATACCTGGTAGCTGACTATGCTCATCCGGATCAGGTGCGGGAAGTTGTCAGCGCCTTTACAAACGACAATACGGTTCATATTCTTATTAATAACAGCGGCGGCCCGGCGGGTGGTCCGGTGGTGAGTGCAAAACCTGAGGAGTTTCTGCATGCCTTTCAGCAGCACCTCATCTGCAACCACATCATCACCACCCTTGTAGCCGAAGGGATGAAGCGGGAGGGCTACGGCCGTATAATTAATATCATATCCACCTCCGTAAAAATTCCATTGAAAGACCTTGGCGTGTCGAATACCATAAGGGGAGCCGTGGCCTCGTGGGCCAAAACGATGGCCAATGAGCTGGGGCAATTTGGCATTACCGTAAACAACGTACTGCCGGGTGCCACATCTACCGAGCGCCTATCGGCCATTGTCGGTAATAAATCAGCCAAAACAGGGATGAGCAGGGACGAAGTGGAAAACAGCATGCTGGCAGAGGTGCCGGCCCGGCGTTTTGGCAAGCCGGAAGAAATAGCAGCAATGGTTGCCTTCCTCGCTACACCTGCTGCAGCTTATGTAAATGGCACTTCAATTCCGGTGGACGGGGGAAGAACGGGAAGCATATGATTTTTTAATGTGATGGACTGTGGGGTTAATGTGATGGAATGTGAATAATGTGATGGAATTTGGAATTAATGTGATGGAATGTGGTGGAATATGGTTGAATGTGAAGGAATGTGAAAAATGCGATCACATAAATCCTTTGTGGTGTATTTGGCTATGGTCAGGAATAAAATTTAATAAGCGGTACATACACCTTTTTCCGAAATTTTTATTGTTTTAATTGAATATTTTTTGCGTGACAAAAAAATGACATTACAATTATTTTAATAATAAAAAAAGGGCTGAAACCCGCGCCAGTACTGAAAAACATTTTTCAAAAAATGTGTACAAATTATCGGGATTGTGTTGTAGTTTTGCCCACGCTTTTATATAATGGAAAGTTAATTTTCAAATTTATTCCTGTGCCAGAATCATTTAAGCCTCTGTATAGAACATGCTTCCGTAGCATATTCGCGTTTGTAATTGTTTTGCTTTTAGGCAATTTTACCGCTTCCGCCGCCCCCGATGGCAAAGCTTTGTTCATGTCGAATTGTGCTTCGTGCCACAATCCGCTGAAGGATGCGACCGGGCCCGCGTTGCAGAACATTGACAAGACGTTCCCGAACAAGGAATGGGGATACAACTGGGTGCATAATTCATCTGCTCTTGTAGCTGCCGGAGACCCGACCGCAGTGGCTATCTTCAACAAATTCAACCACACGCAGATGACGGCTTTTCCACAGCTGTCGAAAGATGAGATCGATGCTATTCTTAAGTATGTAGATGAATATAAGGCTCCTGTGGCGGCTGCTCCGGCTGCTGGTGGTGCAGCTACCGAACCAACGGAGAGCAATGGCTGGATTTATACGGTGATCACTTTGGTGCTCCTGGTGATCGTAATGATCCTTTTGCGCGCCAACCAGGCTCTTCGCCGTGCTGCCAACGAAAAGGAAGGTATAGTAAATGAAAAAGAAATACCGCTTTACCGCAGCAAATTAGTGATAGCTATTTTTTCTATCGTGGTATTTATTATGGCAGGCTACTGGCTTGTGAACGGCGCGGTGAACGAAGGCCGCCAGCAAAATTACCAACCCCTGCAACCTATATTCTATTCGCATAAAGTGCATGCTGGCGTGAACCAGATCAATTGCCTTTACTGTCACGCGGGTGCTGAAAAGAGCCGCCAGGCTATGATCC
>CAYNGS010000207.1:4659-5744 GCA_964396625.1 uncultured Flavipsychrobacter sp. | reverse complement strand
GAAGGCTTCTGATTTTGTGAACAATAAACCAGAGCGCAACTTCCTGCTTTACTTTTTGTGTTTTCTGTTCCCGGTTTTGTCTATCATCGCGCTTCACTCGGTTGTGTACGACGACTGGCGTCACCTGTATTTTGTTTATCCGTCATTTGTACTGGTGGGGTTATATTTTTTCAACAAGATACTTACCGGCATGCAGGTGAAATACCAGGCCATCGTATATGGTTTATGCCTGGTGCAGATAGCTATGATCGGGTCGTTTATGATAAAGTACCACCCGTTTCAGCAGGTGTACTTTAATGAACTGGTATCGCATGGCGATGAGTCGCTGCGCGAAAATTATGAACTGGAATACTGGGGAACCAGTTTTAAGCAGGCGTTGGACCACCTTGCTTCCATAAACAAAACGGACACTATCAGGGTGGCGTGCAACTACAACGATCCCTGCAAGAATAATCTGATGATACTGCGGCCGGAAGACAGGAAGCGGGTACGGATATATGATATTGCCCAAATGGCGCAGGCCGACTATTTTATTACCAACTTCCGCGGCCATCCGGAGGACTATCCCTCGAAGAATATCGAATATTCGGTGAAGGTGTTGAACAGCACCATCATGTGTGTATTCAAACTGGAAAAGAAAAAAATACAGGTAAAGAAATAATACTGACGAAAGAAATGGCAAAGAAACCCAGCAAGCAGCCCGCACAAAATAAAGCAGCGGCAAAACCGGTTGCTCAACCGGCTGCGCCAAAAAAGGAAAAGAATATCAAGGATTGGTTTTCCGTAAACAGGTTGTGCATTGTACTTGCTGTTATTTCAATACTGTTATATGCCAATACACTGCAGGGCGGCTATGTGATGGATGATGTGATGGTGTTGAAAGACAACAGGATAGTGATGAAGGGGCTGAAGGCGATCCCCGAATTGCTGGCAACACCGCATATGAGGGGATATCTCGTTATTCCGAATGACCTCTACCGCCCTTTATCGCTGGTGATGTTTGCCATCGAGTACCAGTTTTTTGGCCCGAGCCCTGCAGCCGGCCACTTTTTCAATATTCTTGTTTTTATGGGGTGTGTTGTTAT
>CAYNGS010000207.1:0-4649 GCA_964396625.1 uncultured Flavipsychrobacter sp. | reverse complement strand
TTCCTGTTCTTCAATAAGTTCTTTGACGGAAAAAAGACAGCAATAGCGTTCATTGTTGCGTTATTATTTGCCATACATCCTATACATACAGAAGTTGTGGCGAACATCAAGAGCCGGGACGAGCTGCTTTGCTTCTTCTTTGCGTTCTTGTCGCTCAACCTGTTTATGAATTATATGAAGAACGGGAAAATGGTGCAACTGGCGCTTGGCGTGTTTTGCCTGTTCCTATCTTACATATCCAAAGAGACGGTTATTACTTTTATACCCATCATACCGCTGCTGTTCTTTTTTTACAGCAAAGAGAGCCGTAGCCGTGCCGTATACATTACTGCCGGCATGATAGTGGCAACGGTCGCCTTCCTTTTGATAAGAATGGTGGTACTGAATGAATATAATGCCAACCAGCCCGGCGCTACAGTAGATTTTATGGATAACGCGCTGGCAAAGGTTCCCGGCGGCGCATCGAAGATCGCGACCGAGCTATTGGTGATCGGCATGTATCTCAAATTAATGTTCTTGCCCTATCCGCTACTTTGCAACTATTCGTACAACACCATTCCATTTGTAGGGTTTGGTAATATCTGGGTGTTGCTTTCTATAGTAGCGTATGGTTTCCTTTTCTACGTTGCGATAACGCGTTTTCTTAAGGACAAGAAAGATCCCTGGGCATTCGCCATAGTGTTTTTCATTGTAACGCTTTCTTTGTTCTCCAACTTCCCCTTCCTGATGGGCGCGGAACTGGCTGAACGTTTTGCGTTTTTTGCGTCGACCGGTTTTTGCCTGGCAGGCGCGCTCGCGATCGAGAAATGGATAATAAAGGGCGACGCCGGCGACACGCTGGTGCTGAAAAGCACAAAGGTGCTGGCTGTGCTTGTGCCGCTGATCCTGGTTTTCGGCGGCATGACCGTGGCCCGCAACGCCAGTTGGAAGGATGAATTCACGCTATACAAGACCGACAGGGATAAGTGCCCGGAGAACAGCAGGTTAAATCAGTACCTGGCTACAGCTCTTGGCGAGACCGTTTATTTTGAAGAGACAGATACTACTAAGCAAAAACAAATAGACGATGAGGCCATTGGCTACCTGAAGCATGCGCTGGAGATATATCCTGACTTTGCCGAGGCGCATGTGGAGCTGGGAAGGATATAAGACCGCAAGCATATGTTTGATTCGGCCGAGATCCATGACCTGAGGGCACTGGCACTGAATCCGATCAGCTCTACTGCTAACAACAACATCGGCAGCGTATATATCTCCACCGGCCGGTATCGCGAGGCTATAGGCTACCTGCTGAAATCTGTTGCCATAAATCCGAATTTTAAGTTCGTTTATCTGAACCTCGCCAACTGCTATATGCAGGTGAAGCAATACGATTCGGCCATAACGAATTATAAGATGATGCTTGCATTTGACCCCAACTATGTGGATGCCTACCAGAAAATAGGGCTCATGTACTTCCAGAAGCAGAGTTATGATTCGGCGGCGTATTATTTTACACAGGTGCTTTCTGTAAAGCCCGACGATCCGGAGATCAATAACAATGTGGGTGCCGCGTACCTGAACGCGAAAAAATATGCGCAGGCGATAAACTATTTTAAAAAGACGATATCTGTGAACCCCAACTATATAAGTGCGTATGCCAACCTCGGGAAGGCCTACTTTTATACCCAGCAATATGCAGCGGCTGCGGATATCTTTGTTCGCGAGCTTACTTTGAATCCCCGAAGTGCCGGTGAGATACCTTACCTGGCTATGTCTTACCAGAAGATGGGAAGGATGGATGACGCCCGGAAGTATGAGGCCATTGCCAAACAATATTACCCTAACTTTAAATTACCGTAATTTTTGATCGAAAGAGGAAAACGGTGTTTTGCCAGCGTATAATAACGAACAAAGCGCATGTTATCCATGCGCTTTGTTCGTTTAATAGTTGCCCTTTCTTATCGAGCAATCGAACCATTCACCACTTCATTCCTCATGACCACTACTCCGTCAAACACATCTATCAATACCGGCTTCGATTTGTCTATTTCGCCGCCGATTATCTTTTTACTGAGCATATTGATGATATCTTTCTGAATGACCCTTTTCAGCGGCCGTGCACCATATTGCGGGTCGAAGCCGCGCTGAACGAGATAATCGAGTGCATAGTCGGTGAACCTCAGGTCTATTCCCTGTGTCAACAGCAGTTTCTGCAGTTGCTCCAGCTGTATACGTATGATGCCTTTGATCTCCTTTCTCATCAGCGGGCGGAACATGATCACGTCGTCTATACGGTTTAGAAATTCCGGCCTCAGCGACTGGCGCAATACATCCATTACCTGCTCCTTGGTAGCATCTACTACTGTGTCAATATCCTGGTCGTCTTTCAGCTCAGCAAAATTTTCCTGGATGATGTTGCTGCCCATATTGCTGGTCATGATGATAATAGTGTTTTTGAAATTCACTACGCGCCCTTTGTTGTCGGTGAGCCGGCCATCATCAAGTACCTGTAACAGGACGTTATATACATCAGGATGCGCTTTTTCTATCTCGTCCAGCAATACTACTGAGTAAGGCTTGCGACGAACGGCTTCGGTCAACTGTCCGCCCTCATCATAACCAACATAGCCGGGAGGCGCACCAACAAGACGGCTTACGCTGTGCTTTTCCTGGTATTCGCTCATGTCTATGCGCGTCATCATCGTATCATCGTCAAAAAGTATCTCTGCCAGCGCCTTGGCAAGTTCGGTTTTACCAACGCCTGTAGTACCAATGAATATGAACGAGCCGATGGGCTTGCGTGGGTCCTGCAGGCCGGCGCGCCCACGCCTGATGGCGTCAGCAACTGCAGTAATTGCTTCATCCTGCCCTACGACACGTTTGTGTAGTTCATCTTCCAGGTTCAGCAGTTTTTCGCGTTCACTGGTCAGCATACGCTGAACCGGTATGCCGGTTGCCTTGGCTACGTTTGCAGCTATATCTTCAGCGTCCACTTCTTCTTTCAGCAACCGTTTGTGCTGGCCGTCCATATCGGTAAGCTGCTTTGAAATCTTGTCGATAATGGCCTCCTGTTCCTGCACTTTTCCGTACCGGATCTCGGCCACACGGCCGTAGTTGCCTTCACGTTCGGCCTGCTCGGCTTCCAGCTTAAGGTGTTCGATGGATGTTTTCGCTTTATTGATCTTGTCGACGATCTCCTTTTCTTCCAGCCACTTAGCTTTAAGCGTGTCGCGCTGAACCGATAAAACTGATATTTCCTGGTTCAGCTCCTTCAATTTGTCTGCATCCTTTTCCCGCTTTATCGCTTCACGTTCTATCTCCAGCTGGCGTATCCTGCGTTCCAGTTCGTCGAGCGCTTCGGGCATGGAGTTCAGTTCCAGCTTCAGTTTTGCGGCGCTTTCGTCTATGAGGTCAATTGCCTTGTCCGGCAGGAACCTGTCTGTAATATATCTATGCGACAATTCTACTGCAGCTATAATGGCTTCGTCCTTAATGCGTACCTGGTGGTGACTTTCGTACCGGTCTTTGAGGCCGCGCAAAATGGAAATGGCATCTTCCGGTGTAGGCTCATCCACAAATACCTTTTGAAAACGCCGCTCAAGCGCCTTGTCTTTTTCAAAGTACTTCTGGTATTCATTAAGCGTAGTTGCACCTATCGCCCTCAATTCGCCCCGGGCAAGCGCCGGTTTCAGGATGTTGGCGGCATCCATTGCCCCTTCCATGGCGCCGGCCCCGATCAACGTGTGTATCTCGTCGATAAACAATATAACCTGGCCATCGCTTTCCGCCACTTCTTTAATGACAGCTTTCAGTCTTTCTTCAAACTCGCCACGGTACTTTGCACCAGCCATAAGCGCACCCATATCCAGCGCAAATATGACTTTTGATCTCAGGTTCTCCGGCACGTCGCCATTAATGATACGGTGCGCAAGACCTTCCACGATGGCGGTCTTGCCCACGCCAGGCTCACCCACCAATATGGGGTTGTTCTTCGACCGGCGGGAGAGTATGTGCAATGTTCTGCGTATCTCTTCGTCGCGGCCAATAACAGGGTCCAGTTTGCCGTTTCGGGCAAGCTCGTTCAGGTTTTTCGCATAGCGTTGCAGCGAGTTGTACTGTGTGTCGGATGTCTGCGAACTCACTGTGCTCCCTTTTCGCAGCTCTTTGATTGCTGTTACCAACCCCTTTTCGTTCAGGCCCGCATCTTTCAGCAGCTTGGACGTTTCGTCATTTACCTGCAGCAGTGCTATCAGCAGGTGCTCGGGTGTCACAAATTCGTCGCCGAATGTTTTAAGGATATTGCCAGTGCGCAATACAGCGCTGTTTGCTTCGCGGCTGATGTTTTGGGCCGGTTCGCCGCCCTGCATTTTGGGCAGGCGGCTTATTTGCTCCTTTAGCTTGCCCTCTACAAAGCCAACATTGACATTGTTCTTTTTAAGCAAATACGAGATCGGTCCGTCATTGTCATTGATCAGCGCAAGTAACAGGTGCGATGTTTCAATGCTTTGGCTCTGGCTGTCGAAGGCGAGTTGCTGTGCCTGCTGCACAATTTCCTGTGCCTTGATGGTAAAATTGTTTAAGTTCATAATGGTATTATTAAGCTGCCAAATATCAATAACCAAAGGTCAAAAATCTATGATATTTATCACTGGTTTCATCCCGGAAAT
>CAYNGS010000206.1:0-5767 GCA_964396625.1 uncultured Flavipsychrobacter sp. | reverse complement strand
GTTTGAGGGCAATGGGGTGGAGGCGCTGGGATGGCTGGCCGAGGCCAGGCAGCAGTACGACATACCCGTGACAGTGGAAGTGGCGGAACCCGCACACATAGAGCAGGCGCTGAAGCATGGCATAGATGTGCTGTGGATAGGGGCCCGCACAACGGTGAACCCCTTCCAGGTGCAGCGCCTTGCCGACGCCCTGAGGGGTGTGGACGCGGCGGTGATGGTAAAGAACCCGGTGAATACAGACGTAGATCTATGGCAGGGGGCAATAGAACGTTTTGAACAGGCTGGTGCGAAGGAAGTGGCGGCGATACACCGCGGCTTTTCCGGTTACAGCCAGGCGCCGGGCTACAGAAACCAGCCCAACTGGCCGATACCAATAGAACTGAAGCGACGCAGGCCCGAGCTGGCCCTGATATGCGACCCAAGCCACATTACCGGCAACCGGAGCCGTGTGGGCGAAATGGCGCAAAAAGCAATGGACATGCACTTTGATGGGCTGATGATAGAGGTGCACCCGCGGCCGGACGAAGCCTGGAGCGACGCCGCCCAGCAGGTAACACCGCAGCAACTGAAAAACATACTGGAAAACCTGGTGGTGCGCGAAGAGTACACGCAGGACATGAGCGGCCTGATGCAACTGGAGTACCTGCGCCAGCTAATGGACAGCCTTGACGCAGAGATAATAGACCTGCTGGCGCGGCGCATGGAACTGAGCGAGCAGGTAGGCGAGGTGAAAAAAGCCTGCAACCTGACCGCGTTTCAGCCGGGCCGGTGGCGTGAGATAGTGGAGACCAGGGGTGAAAGAGCCCAGGAGCACTTCTTATCGAAGGAGTTTATAGTGGAGCTGTATGAAAAGATACACCATGAGAGTATTCGCAGGCAGCTATCTGTGCTGGAGGAAACAAGGAAAGAAATAAAAAAGTAAATTTACGGTTTTGCAATACTTGGGATACCGTGCATCATGCTTGGTTGCCCGGGAGGGCCGGGTCAGGTTTCGCAGCCCGCAATGATGCGGGTGAGTTAAAAAAATATCAGCATTGGCATTAAAGCACCATATAGACCATAGAGCACGGTTTGATCAGCAGGTAGACAATTCGCGGGCGTATGTGCTGCCTTTTATAGAGCAGACGAAGCCGCTGAGTGAAGGAACTGCAGTACTGGAAGTGGGTACGGCAGAAGGTGGCGTGCTGATACCCTTCATAGAGCGGGGCTGCAAGTGCGTGGGTGTGGACCTGGCCGAAAACCGCATAGAGGCCGCTAAGAGCTACCTGGAAAATGAGGTTGCTGCCGGCATGGTGGAGTTTCTGTGCCAGAATATCTACGATACTGCCTTTGTAAACCGTTTCAAAAATTTCTTCGACGTTATCATCTTAAAAGATGTGATAGAACATGTGCCGGGCCAGGCTGAGTTTATTGTGCAGCTCAAAAAATTTCTGAAACCTGGTGGGCAGATATTCTTCGGCTTTCCGCCATGGTACATGCCTTTTGGCGGACACCAGCAGGTGGCACAGGTGAAGTGGCTGAGCGTGCTGCCCTATTACCACATCCTCCCCAGGTTTATCTATAAAGCAATTCTGAAACTGGGTGGCGAACACCCGGACTACATCAGGGAGCTGATGGAGATAAAGGCAACCCAGATCACCATTGAGCGTTTTGAAAGGATAGTAAAAAAGAGCGGGCTAAAGGTGCTGAACAAGCAGCACTACCTGATAAACCCGATATACAAATACAAATTCGGGTTAAAGCCGCGCAAGCAATGGACGCCCATCACCTGGCTCCCGTATTTCAGGGATTTTGTTACGACATGCGTGTATTATACGGTGGGGTGATAAGGCAAAACTTAAGGGTTAAAAGTTAAAGGCTGAAAGTGAGCGGGGCGATTTGTCTTGGTGGGTCAGCGGTTGGCGTTCATCCATATGTCCCAGCTTGCTTCGGCTTGCAGTTGCAACATCTCAAATCCATTCTTTATAACGGCCCCGTTTTCTTTGCCGCGTTTCAGAAATAAAGTTTCCTCAGGGTTGTAGATAAGATCGTAAAGCAGGTGTTGGTCTGTGATACTGCTGTATGGCATGGGCGGCGCGGCATCAGCGTGCGGGTACATGCCCACCGGTGTGGTATTGATAATGAGCCGGTGCGATGACACTATATCGGCAGTAAGCTGCCCGTATGCAATGCAGTCGCTTTTTTCTGTTCTCGACACTTTCTGAAACGGGATGCCGAGTTGGGCTAATACATAGGCCACGGCTGCTGATGCGCCGCCGGTACCCATTATCAGTGCATGCGTATGCCGGGGCGTCAGCAATGGCACAAGACTCTGTTCAAAACCAATAATGTCCGTATTGTATCCTTTTTTTCTTCCGTTTTTTATGCTGATGCAATTGACCGCACCTACCTGCGCGGCTGTATCATCTACCGCATCGAGCAAGGGGATAACAGTTTCTTTATAGGGTATGGTTACGCTCAGCCCTTCAATATCGGGATGAGTATCTAACAATGCCGGCAAGTCATTGATATCGGCTATGGGGAAGGACTCATATAATGCATCGATGTGGAGCGCGGCGAATTTCTTTTTGAAATAAGCCGGTGAGAAAGAATGCGACAAAGGGTAACCTATTATTCCGAAACGTGACGACATGGTGCAAATGAAAACGCGCCCAAAGGTAGGCGCGTTTTGTTAATTTAAATTTATCAAAGCCTTTAAATATGGTTGGCTCTTTTGCTTTCTTCTTTATTGAGAAACAGGTGGAAGGTATCGCCCCGCAGGCCCACACGTGTAGACTCGAGCGGAATGACCTCGGCAGGAGCAAGGTTGCCGAGATTGACATTGGCGCCGAGTAATTCGAGGAAGTAAACCTGCTGCGATTTCTGCGGCGCCTCCCATATGATCTGCTCGTAAGGTATCTGCGTGAGTATTTCCTGCACAAGCCCTTCGCGCACCTCGCCCGATGTACGGTAGATGCCTACATTGCCGGCCTCACGGGCTTCGGCTATCACATAAGTTGATCCGGCTTCCAGTTCCGCCCTCATCAGCTCTATCCATTTGTATGGCGGCATGATGTGGGTAGCATCTTTCGAGCCCACTTCTGATAACACGGTCACATGCTTGGCCAGCTTTTCTATGTAGCCCAGTTTCTCAATGTGGGGTATTGTTATAGAACCGTCAGAAACTTCAACATGCTCCAGTCCGTATTCTTTTATCATTTCCAGGTAGTCATCGAACTGGTTGCGGACGAGGAAGGCTTCAAAAAGAGTGCCGCCGAAGTAGACGGGTATATTCAGATCGCGGTAGATCTCTATTTTTTCACGCAGGTTGGTCGTTACATAGCTTGTGCCGAATCCAAATTTCACTATGTCGACATACGGTGCGGCAACGGAAAGGAAATCCCTTGTTCCATCGAGTCCCATACCTTTATCCATAACCATTGTGAGGCCATAGGTGCGGGGTTTGGAAGTGCGGTGGGGGATGTTCTTAAGTGCGAAATTCATGTGTGTTGTATTTTCGAAGTTGCAGCAAAGATAAGCCATTCGATCTTTTAACAGTAAAATGCCTGTTTCGTGTCGTATATTGCAACCATAATTAACGCATCTTTAGCATTAGATCATTAAAAGCCCAAATTTTTTCTGATGAAGCTTAATGTTCCCATTACAGGTTTTCTTATCGGTCTTTTTTTACCGGTACTCGGGATGTTTTTAATATATTTATTTAAGGGCAACCATGTGGGGTTCATGGAGTTTGTGAGCAGCCTTACCCACCAGAATGGTGTGGCCGCAAAGGTGGTATTGCTGAGTGTGCTGGCCAACCTGATCCCGTTCGCCTATTTCAACATGAAGCGGCTGGACTATGCCATGCGCGGGGTGTTCATTTCCACAATGCTGTATGCATTGCTGGTTGTTCTCTTAATGTTCGTCTGGTAGTATGCGGTATTACATCATAGCGGGTGAGGCCAGCGGCGATCTTCATGGCGGCAACCTGATCAAGGCCATACACAGCCAGGATGCCGACGCAGATGTGCGGTGCTGGGGAGGGGACAGGATGCAGGCTGCCGGGGCTACGCTGGTGAAGCACTACCGCGAGCTTGCCTTTATGGGTTTCGTAGAGGTGATCACGCACCTGCGAACGATATTCCGCAATATAGATCTTTGCAAAAAAGACATACTTGCTTACAAGCCCGATGTGCTGGTGCTGATAGACTATCCCGGATTCAACATGTGGATAGCTGAGTGGGCCCGTAAGCAGGGGCTGAAAATAGTGTACTATATATCGCCACAGGTGTGGGCATGGAAGGAGAACAGGGTGAAGAAGCTGAAGCGCGATGTGGATAAGATGCTTGTGATACTGCCTTTTGAAGTCGACTTTTACAAAAAATGGGATTTTGAGGTTACTTATGTGGGGCATCCGCTGGTGGAGGTAGTGCGACACGAAAAAAGCGACGTGCCGGTGGCGCCGCTTTCAGATAAGCCGATCATCGCATTGCTGCCGGGCAGCCGTGCGCAGGAGATAAAAGTGAAGCTGCCCATAATGCTGCAGGTGGTGCAGTACTTTCCCGATCATTGTTTTGTAGTTGCCCAGGCGTCTGCCCAGCCAGACAGCCTGTATAAAGACATCATAGGCGACAAGCAAGTGATGCTGGTAAAGGACCAGACCTACAACCTGCTGAAGCAGGCAAAAGCGGGCCTGATAACCAGCGGCACAGCAACGCTGGAAACGGCGCTCTTTGGCTTGCCACAGGTGGTTTGCTACAAGGGGAACGCAATATCTTTCTGGCTGGCCACAAAACTGGTGAATGTAAAATACATATCGCTGGTGAACCTGATCATGGACAAACCGGTGGTGACCGAGCTGATACAGGACCAACTTACGGAAAACAACTTAAAAGCTGCGCTCGCGCGATTACTGAATGATGAGGCCTACCAGAAAGAGCTAAAAGAAGATTACGAAACCCTGTGGCATGTGCTCGGTGACAAGCCGGCCTCAGCCTCGGCGGCAAAGGAGATCATAGCCTTAGTGGCGAAATAAGCGAACGATCATAACAATAATGGCGATGAGGAACATAAAAAGCGATATTCGGTTCATGCCATGCATGAATTTTATGTTTATGTTCTTAGGGGCATTCGGATCGCGCTTGCGTATATAAAAGTAAGTGAGAATTTGTTGCCAGATCCCGTCGTTCATTACCGTATTGTTTTAATTAAAATTACGAAAAAATTTGCCGGAATAACTATATTTGCACCCCGCCAGGGGAATTAGCTCAGCTGGCTAGAGCGTTTGCATGGCATGCAAAAGGTCACCGGTTCGACTCCGGTATTCTCCACAAGCTTTAGATAAAGGGTTTCAGCGAAAGTTGAAACCTTTTGTTTTTTGTCTGGTTTAAACATGGTTTAAACAGGTTTGATTTTCCGTCCTTTTATAAAAATACAAAAAATCCTTTACTACAGTTACTACCTACAACAAAACCGCTTGAAAAAACCATGGAGTATGAGTAGTAAGCTATAGTAACTAATATTTTATATCTTACTACAATTACTACGTCAATAACAGTGTGTTTTTGGAAGTTTTGTAGTAGGTAGTAACTGACATATAAATAACCAATTAAATTCATAATTTTAGGGATCTAAAACCAAAATGATGAAAAACTTCATTTTATTCTTAGGGCTAGGTATTTTGCTATACACGTCATCGTATGGACAGAAATTAAAGCCTGAATACGGAGAACATATTAATAAAGCAGAAACTTTTTACAACCAAAAAGACTATAAAGAATCTGCGAGA
>CAYNGS010000205.1:0-5768 GCA_964396625.1 uncultured Flavipsychrobacter sp. | reverse complement strand
GTCTGAACAACATGAAAAGTGACACAATAAGATTTGCCTGAAACAAGCGGCATGTATAAATGGCCCTGAAGGTAGTCTCTGTTTCCAGCATGAGGACTGTCAGCTAACTGATTATAAAACATGGTGACATTTGCCATGCCGGTTCCCGTGCGCGCATAATGGTAACCAAAAAAATTAGATGGTACGCCACACCAAAAACGATAATAGCCTGCACATTAGTTTAAATAGTCTGGAACTCCACCTTTTATATGAGCCCAATCAGGTGGGCTCCAGGCACTGTCTAAGCTCATCCAGTGATTGGCATATTTGATTTCATCGCTGAAATCCGGACAGACGTCGTGTTCCTCAAAGCTGGGATTCATCACCAAATTCACCTGCGCTCTTGCAAGAGCGCAGGTGAACGACAATGCTATGACCACAATAGTTTTCAAGATTACTGCTTTATACAAATATACTATTTACTAATTACAAATTTAAATTTATATTTCCTGCTACGGCTTTCTGTTGTGAAAGACAGGTTTGCCTGCGAGTACAGGGGCAAACTGCCGGTAAAAGGCAAGGACGATATGGATATGTATTTTGTCTTAGTTCCGTAGCTTGGCATGTTAGAATACCTGAGAAGGGACTGAGTAACCTGTCTGGCGCGCCGCTGTTGATCAGAAAATAAGACCAACAGCGGCGTGAACTACTTTTTGGGGGAGACTATGTGCGAACAGAAGAACATTTTAATATTGCTTCGGTTCCCTGCTTGTATGGCGAACCCACAAAACCCGGATGATGTTTTTTGAGAAGCGGTAAGATACTCTGTAATGATGTTTCTCGAAAGCACGATAGCTTCCATCATTGTTTAGCTTATATTTGTCAGCAGCATAAATTTCAGGATCTCTGATGGCTTTGCTCACCGCCTCTATTATGTCGTCAACAACCATTAATGCACTTTTCGGCGAGTCTTTGCTAATAAACTCAAACGCTTGTTTCATATGTTGCTGTGAACGTATGGTCCAACAACAGTGTACACAGCATTCACCATTTTTTAACCAGCTTTTTCATTTCATCATTTGAAATGTAGCTTCCCTTTTCAAACTCCGCTTCAGCCTCTGCCAACTCTTTGTTGTACTGCTCTATGCTAATTGGCCCATTTGATTCCTTTCTCAGACTTAAAAATGATTTGATAACGCTTAGCAGTGATCTTTTTTCCTCATTGCCCAATAATGGCAGATAATCCTGAATCTGTTTGTCCAATACGTGTGACGACATGGCTCCTATTTTTTACAAAATTACCAATTATCCTGTTTACCCTTTATCATTTTACCCATTTAACCAGCAATCCCTTTGCCATGGCAGTTCTTGTACTTCTTGCCGCTGCCGCAGGGGCAGGGATCGTTGCGGCCTATTTTGGGGCCTGACTGTACGGGAGTGCGTTTTACGGCTGTGGGTTCGGGTGTCTCGGTATAGTAGTCTTCTTCGTCGGCGGCATAGTCCTGGCCACGGGCGTCGATCTGTGCTTTGTTGACACGCATCTTGCTCATGTCTGTAGGTGGCTCGGGTCTGCGGGCTGCCTGCGGCGGAGCGTCCTGTATCGGGATACCGGAACGCAACAGGAAAGAAATGATGTCGCGGTTGGTCTCGATCATCATCAGTTTGAAGAGGTTGAAGGCTTCGAACTTATAGATGAGGAGGGGATCCTTCTGCTCATAAGACGCCATACGCACAGAGGTGCGGAGATCGTCCATAGCGCGGAGGTGGTTTTTCCAGGCATCGTCGATCATGCCGAGGGTGATATTCTTCTCGAGGGACTGGATGACAGGCTGGGCCTGCTGCTCAACAGCCTCCCTTAGCGCCACATATACCTGCATGCCACGGATACCATCGGTGAATGGCACAACGATATTATCGATCTTCTCGCCGTTCTCTTTGTATATCTGCGAGAGCGTGGGGATCATCTGCTCGCGCAGGGCTGTTGTTTTGCGGTGGTAGTAATCCTTCACCATGTGGTATAGCTGCTCGCCAAGTTCACTTGCATCGGCGCGGCCATACATTTCCTCAGGTATCTGCGGCTCGATAACGAGGTGCTTCATGACCTCAATACGGAACGCTTCGATATTCTTGTCTTCAGCGAATTTCTCAGCAAGGCTTACGCACACAGCAAAGATGGCATTGTCGAGATCGATAGAAAGGCGCTCGCCGAATAATGCGTGCCTGCGGCGCTTGTAGATAACATCGCGCTGGGCGTTCATCACATCATCATACTCCAGCAGGTTCTTACGCATGCCGAAGTTGTTCTCTTCCACCTTGCGCTGCGCACGCTCAATAGATTTGGATATCATACTGTGCTGCAACACCTCGCCATCTTTATGCCCCATCTTGTCCATAAGGGAGGCAATACGCTCAGAGCCAAAGAGGCGCATAAGATCATCTTCGAGCGATACAAAGAACTGTGAAGAACCGGGATCGCCCTGGCGACCGGCACGACCACGCAACTGGCGATCGACACGGCGGCTTTCGTGACGCTCCGTGCCTATGATGGCCAGACCACCGGCTTCCTTAACGCCGGGGCCGAGCTTAATATCGGTACCACGGCCGGCCATGTTGGTGGCGATGGTAACAGCGCCGGGTAAACCAGCCTCGGCCACGATCTGCGCCTCGCGGGCGTGCTGCTTGGCATTGAGTACGTTGTGCGGGATCTTTTTCTGCTGCAGCATACGACTGAGCAGCTCCGACACCTCTACCGACGTAGTACCTACCAGCACAGGGCGGTTGATAGCACGGAGGGCTTCGATCTCATCTATGGCAGCCTTGTATTTTTCGCGCTTGGTTTTGTAAACGAGGTCCTGCTGGTCTTTACGAGTGATGGGCAGATTGGTAGGGATAGTAACCACGTCGAGCTTGTATATCTGCCAGAATTCACCTGCTTCTGTTTCGGCTGTACCGGTCATACCAGCCAGCTTGTGAAACATACGGAAGTAGTTCTGCAGCGTAACGGTGGCAAATGTTTGCGTAGCGGCTTCGACCTGCACATTTTCTTTGGCTTCAATGGCCTGGTGCAGACCATCGCTATAACGGCGCCCATCGAGGATACGACCGGTCTGCTCGTCCACGATCTTCACTTTGCCGTCCATTACCACGTACTCAATGTCTTTATCAAAAAGGGTATACGCCTTGAGCAACTGCTGAACGGAGTGAATACGATCGGCCTTTATGGCATAGTCCTGTACCAATGCATCTTTTCTGGCTGTTTTTTCCTCGGGGGTAGCCTCCTGTTTTTCGATCTCAGCGATCTCGGTGCCAATGTCGGGCAGGATGAAGAAATTCGCATCTTCGCCGGCGCCTGTGATAAGAGCGATACCTTTTTCGGTAAGGTCTACGCTGTTATTTTTTTCATCGATGGCGAAGTAGAGTTCTGCATCTACCTTGGGCATATTGCGCTGCTGCTCGCCAATGAAATAATTCTCTGATTTCTGAAGTATCTGTTTGTTACCTTCCTCACTTAAGAACTTGATAAGTGCGCCATTCTTTGGCAGGCCCCTGAATGCGCGATAGAGGTGAAGGCCGCCGGCATCTTTATCCGACTTGCCCTCGGCTATGAGCTTTTTGGCCTCGGTAAGGCTCTGGTTGGTTATCTTTCTTTGTGCCTCGAGCAGTTTCTCGATACGCGGCTTCAGGGTGTGAAACTGCTGCTCATCTCCCTTGGGTATGGGGCCGGAAATGATAAGCGGTGTACGGGCATCGTCGATCAATACGCTATCGACCTCATCGACCATGGCGTAGTGGTGTTTGCGCTGCACCATTTCCTCCGGGTGATGCACCATATTGTCGCGGAGGTAGTCGAAACCAAATTCGTTGTTGGTGCCGTAGGTGATATCTGCAAGGTAGGCCTGGCGACGCTGATGCGAGTTGGGCTCATGCTTGTCGATACAGTCGGTGGTCAGTCCCAGCCACTCGAACAGAGGGCCATTCCACTCCTGGTCGCGACGGGCGAGGTAATCATTCACCGTAACGATATGCACGCCTTCGCCAGCAAGGGCATTGAGGTATGCAGGCAAGGTAGAAACAAGGGTCTTACCCTCACCTGTCGCCATCTCAGCTATTTTGCCATCGTGGAGTACTATACCGCCTATAAGCTGCACGTCATAATGCACCATGTTCCAGGTGACCTTGATACCTGCCGCATCCCATGTATTCTTATAGACAGATTTATCGCCATCGATGCGAATATGGCTCTTTTCCGCCGCCAATTCACGGTCGAGATCTGTGGCTGTGGCAACGATCTCTTCATTATCTCTGAAGCGGCGGGCGGTCTCTTTCACTACTGCAAATGCCTCGGGCAGTACGTTGCGCAATGCTTCCTCTATCTGTTCGTCGCGTTTCTTTACCAGTTTGTCGACCTCGTTATAGATGGTTTCGCGGGACTGGATGTCTTCCTCATTATCTGAGTCAGCTTCTGCCTTTTTATCGGCGATCTGCTGGTCTATATCGGCGAGATGCTCCTGGATGCGCTGACGAAACTCCTGTGTTTTGTTGCGAAGCTGATCGTTAGAAAGAGATTGATAAGCGGTATAAAACCTGTTTATCTCTGCTACGGCAGGCTGTACTTTTTTTACGTCCTTATCGGACTTGCTGCCGCCAAATATTTTTGAAAGAAGACCTATCATTATGAAGTCAGAAGTTAAAAGTCAAAACCAAAAAAAGTCACTTTTCGCAGATGAATTAACAAAAATCGTCACCCATAGAATGAACGAAGGTCTATCCACCGCTTCCTAAACGTATCAAATGCCGTGCTATTTTTAAAAAACCTGACACGATGACGCAAAGGGGCACGAAGTTAAGCGAAAGGAGGCATTTGAACAAGAATAAACGGCTCCCATATTATTATTAAGTACACTATAAAAAGTTAGCTGCTATAATGGATTTTCCATGTGGATAAGATTCGACGTATACGGTAGCAGACAGCCCCGACGGGGCAATAACCTCTATGGGGCATTGCAGCAGAGCGAGCGTACGAGAGATATGGACGCCGGTAAATACCTTAAAACAGCCGAGTCCGGAAGACCTTCAATGTTATGGTTTGGCAGGTAAATAAATAAATTTGGACAAATGCGAAACCAAATACTATATTTGAGCAGTAATAAGGGTATTCAGATACAGAAGCAAAAAAAATTTAGCGTAATAATTTGCACGACAACAAAATTTTTATGTATTTTGGGTGCAATTTTGAAAACGAGCATGAACATGAAAAGAACCATCATTGTAGTTTCCACAGTATTGGCAGCGTTATTATTTGGCAACAAAAGCTTTGCGCAGGATGACCTTGTGCGGATATTTCGCTGGTATATTCCCGAAGACCAACAGTATTGTACAGTAGCCGACGGCGAGTACCAGGACGGACAGCTGATAAACTGGGGTTGGACAGATAAGACCATTTTGTTTAATGCTTACCGCACACCAGGCCCCGGCCGCGTAGCCGTATATGGCTGGTATAACCCGGTTAGCCGCTCGCACATCAGCGTTTGCGAAGACGAATATACAGACGACCAGATGCTGAAGAACGGATATACTCAGAAACACCTCCAGTTTTATGCATTGACACGCCGCGGCACTAATACGGTATGCGTGTACCGCTGGCTGCTGGCAAAACGCCACTCATGGGTTACTATTCCCGAAGACAGTGATACAGATGTGTACCTCAAGAAAGGCTATCACCGCAAGACGTACCAATACTATGGTGTGTTCAGAAGCGTTGATGCACCGATATACGACCAATTGTAAAT
>CAYNGS010000204.1:0-5805 GCA_964396625.1 uncultured Flavipsychrobacter sp. | reverse complement strand
CGGGCAGGCACTCGCCGCTCATAAAATGAAGGTAGTCAATGCTCTTATCCTTCAGTGCTTCCTTCATCAGCAGCAATGTGGCGGTAATGGTGCGAAACCCGCCCCACTGCACATTAACACGGTCTTTCAATACAACCACATTCCCCATCTCTATCAGCTTTCCGTAAAAAGGGTCACTGGGGTTAACAACTTGTTTTTTGTCGAAGTGAATAAAAAAACAATGATCTGCCGACTGCAACCGCTGCACCTGTATATATATCTTTTCTGGCGGAAAGTGGGTTAATATCAGGAAAGCATGCTTCATCGGCGCTGTTGAACAGCGGCAAATCTAAATGATTGGCTCTGAATAGAGAAACGTCAATGCAAAGTAGCGGTCCGCTATTTATTACAGCTATCTTTTCTATTTTTGCAAGCTTCGTTCAATAGCGGATAAAAAAATGGAACAAACACTCAAGAACGGTAACTTAATATATGATGTTGGTTTGCATAGAGGGGAAGATACCGACTATTACCTGAAAAAAGGATTTAAAGTGGTTGCCTTTGAAGCCGAACCAACCTTAGTCGCCGAATGCAAAACAAGATTCAAAGACGAGATAGCAAAAGGACAACTTGTTATTGTTGAAGGCGCCATCGCAGCACCCACTCCCGGTAAGAGCGGTGGAACGATCAAATTTTTCAGGAACAAAGATGCTACTATCTGGGGCACCGTTGTCGACGAGCGGGCCTCCACTTATGAGGATATAGGCACGTCTACCGAAATAATCGAAGTTCCCATTATCGATTTCGCCGACTGTCTGCGCCAGTATGGCGTGCCCCACTATATGAAGATCGATATTGAGGGAATGGATACCCTGTGCCTGAAGGCATTGATGAACTTCGAACAAAAACCCGACTATATTTCAATTGAGTCCGACAAAGTTTCTTTCGACAAGATCGAGGAAGAATTCGGACTGCTGACAAAACTTGGATACGTAAAGTTTCAGGCCGTGAACCAGGTTAGCGTTCCTGGCCACAAAGAGCCCCAAAACTCCAGGGAGGGCCGTTATCTCGGGTACAGATTTCAACAGGGCTCAAGTGGGCTTTTCGGCTCCGACCTTGCTGACAAATGGGAGACAAAGGAGCAGATTTTGTCTACCTACAGGGGTATCTTCAAGGGCTACAGTTTGTATGGAGACAAGGGTAAACTATGGAAAACTTTACCCGGCAAGGTTATAGCAAAATCTGTCATAATACTTACAGGTCGCCGTATTCCGGGGTGGTACGATACCCATGCGAAACACGGTTCAGCCAAATGATATTGTTTCCCCCTGTTTCTTCTGTTTCGATCCATTTCTGTTTGATTGGGTGCTTATGGCATAAATTTATTACGGCATACAGAACAGTAATCCTTCCAAATGAAAACAGCTATTGTAATTGGTGCTACGGGCCTTGTGGGCAGCGAATTAGTTCGGTTACTGCTAAAAGATACCCGTTTTGAAAAGGTCAAGATATTTGTTCGGCGAAGCGCCAATATTGTCAACAAAAAGCTTGAGGAACACATAATTGATTTTGACGCACCCGATGGCTGGAAAAAGCTGATTACCGGTGATGTATTATATTCTGCAATGGGCACAACCCTGCGCGCAGCCGGCAGCAAGGAGGCACAGTACAGGATCGACTATACCTTCCAGTATCATTTTGCAAGAATAGCCGCCGCCAATAACGTAAAACAATATGTGCTGGTCTCTGCTGCGGGCTCTGGTACAGACTCCAAAATATTTTATTCAAGAATGAAGGGCGAATTGGAACGGGATATTAAAAAACTGCCTTTCGAAACGATTCACATCATCCGCCCGGGCATGCTGTCCGGAGAACGCGTAGAAGTAAGAACAGGTGAAAAACTGGGAATAGGCTTCATGAATCTGGTAGGCATGATACCCGGTTTGAAGAATTTGAAACCTATCGAAGGCAAAGAAGTAGCTATGGCAATGATCAACGCTACTTTCAGGCAAGTCACAGGTATCCATGCTTATACAATGGGCGAAGTATTTAAACTTTCTGAGTTGCCAAAAGTAAAAGCTTAGATCATGCGTTCCGGTGTAGGCGCTGGCTGTGGCGCTTTGTCCTTGTAAAAAAGAAGCAATCCTATCCCTGTTAACACCAGCACCACCGATAATATTTCTGCTTGTGTTGGATGTATAAATCCCCAGTCATACTTATAGTTCACACGGATAAGTTCCACAAGAAACCTTTCTACGCCCACAAAGATGAGATAAGTACCAAACATCTGCAGTGTTCGGGTAAATCGTTTGCGCAGCATCCATAACACGAAAAAAAGTAGGATACATACAATTGCTTCGTAAACAGGCGTCGGAAAAACGCTTACCGGAAGCACATTACAGTATTCGCCTGAACAGCCGGCTATCTGCATACCTTCATGTCCCACGTTGTGGGGATAATTCATGCCAAAAAACCATCTGGGCAACCATGCTGGCGCCGGGAAGTTGGCAGAAGGGGCGTTACCGATCATCTGGAGTACCCGCTGGTTATCAGCACCAGTCGCAGACCTCAATGTGCCATCCGCATTAGAGACATAAGCCGTATTGTAGATACCCCAGTCACCGTCACCCGAAAACTGGCACCCCAGGCGCCCAACTCCATACGCCAGCATAATTCCGGGCGCCGCGGCGTCACACATATGTTTAAACGGTATCCCGTGCCTTCGGGTATAAAAATAAAACAGGATCGTGGCCACAATAAGTCCGCCCAAAAAAGTAAGTCCGCTCGAAGAAGTAAGACTATGTATCGGCTCTTTTATAAAATCATCCCATGTCTCGAAAGCATTAAAAATTTTGGCCCCGGCTAGTCCGCCTATGGCTGCTATCACCACTATTTCTGTCATTAATTGGTGAGGATACACAACCTCACGAACTATTTTTACTTCCGGCAATTCCTGTTTCTTCTTTTCAGCATACTTGCTGTAACCAATTGCCAGTGCACCTATTATTCCAACCACAAAATTTCCGTTTGCAGACAACAAATAGCCCATCGGGTCTGGCGAGACGTCAGCGAAATGGCCAAAAACACCACCTACTTTAAACCCAATAATGAACCCAATAATTGCCGATAGGATCAGGTCACTCATAGCAAGTGGTTTCCCGGTTTCTACCATCCTGATCTCCGGAATCAAAAGCCCCTGTTTCTCCTTTCTTTTCAATTCTTCCTGGGTGGCCCATGCAGCCCCCAGGAACGAAAGAGCCACCAGAAAGCCAAACGTCTTAAAAAGGCCCAGCCATGCCGGCATCTCAGCTCCGAACAACGCTTGAAATAAGTATTGAAAATCAGGATACATCTCGTCAGTTAATTATTATACAGGGTGCTAAGACAGGTAGTTCCCTTGCTAAATCCAAAAAAGAAGTAAAAATAGGTTGATTAATTGAATAGTTGTCGACCTAACGACTATCCTCTGTTGGTTCAACTTCGTAACATTCTGTTCATATATATTATAAAAAATTGTTTCTTATATTATAGCCATTTTTAAATATAAGTTCTGTCATCCATAAAAAAACTTGCAAAAATTAATAATAATGGTAATTTAGTAAAAAATGTACCCCTATGAATAAGACCCCTTACAATGCCAGCGGGCATACACGCCGCATTTTTCTTTTCATTGTTTGTCTGTTTGCTTTCTTCGGTCAGGCCGGCGCGCAAAATATTATTACCTATGCCGGCAACGGAACTCCGGGTTTCACCGGCGATGGCGGGCCGGCTACCGCAGCCGAAATACAGTACTCGTACGGCCTTGCGGCAGATGGCCTCGGCAATTTGTACATAGCTGAGTGGAACTACTATCGTATTCGCAAAGTCGATTTAGCCGGTGTCATTACTACATTTGCCGGCACCGGAACACCTGGATCTACCGGGGATGGCGGGCCGGCAACAGCCGCACAGATCGGAAATGTGTATGGCATCGCAGCGGACGCGGTCGGTAATGTATATCTTTCTGACTGGAATTATTACAAGGTTCGTAAAATTAACCCTTCTGGCATTATTACTACCATTGCAGGAACGGGAACACCCGGATATTCTGGAGATGGAGGGCCGGCAACTGCTGCCCTGATTGGAAGTTGTTATGACATTGCTTGCGACGGCCTTGGCAATGTATATTTTGACGATTGGACCCATAATAAAATACGGAAGATCGACGCTTCAGGTACTGTATCTCTGTTCGCGGGAAACGGAACCGCCGGCTATACGGGCGATGGCGGCCCGGCAACAGCCGCGGAGATCGCAAATACTTATGGTTTAGCGTCAGACCCTGTAGGCAATGTGTACCTGACCAGTTGGACGGGCTGCGGCGGGCAATACCGCGTTCGCAAGGTCAATACTTCCGGTACTATATCCTCATACGCAGGAAACGGAAGTCCGGGTTTCAGCGGCGATGGCGGCCCTGCAACAGCGGCCACCTTTGGCTGGATATATGGTTTAGCCGCTGACGCAGGCGGAAGTGTATTTATCAACGACTGGGGCAATGACCGCGTGCGCAAAGTTGACCCTTCGGGAATCGTTACCACTATTGCCGGAACTGGGGTGGTAGGCTTTTTTGGCGACGGCGGGCCTGCAACGGCCGCTAAATTTAATAACCCTTATGGAATCGCTGTAGATGGTTCGGATAATGTGTTTGTAGGTGATTATTACAACTACCGTGTGCGCGAGATCATCGGGCATAACAGGCCTCCTACTTTTACCGGGGGGCATAGTATTAATCTTACTGTGTGCGAAAACACCATCGGTGATTCCACCAACTCCTTACTTGCTGTTCATGACTCAGATAACTGGCAGATCCTCACCTGGACGCTTCTGTCGGGACCGTCGCACGGTATCGCAACCAGTTCTACCACAGCGCCGAGCAATGGAGCGATTGTCATACCTCACGGTTTATTTTACACACCTACATTCGGTTATTCAGGCCTTGACTCTTTCAAAATGCGTGTCAATGATGGCTATACCTCAGACACCACTATGGTCTATGTTACTGTCAATCCTATACCGTCAGTGATCACCGGCAGTACACTAGTGAGCACGGGTTCCTTCACCACATTAAGCGACTCAACAGCCGGGGGAACCTGGAGCAGCAGCAGCGCTGCCGTAGCCTCCATCGGCGGCAGCACCGGGCTGGTCATCAGTGGCGCCACCGGCGTCACGACCGTTACTTATACCCTGCCTACCGGCTGCATCGCCACCACTACCGTCAATGTATTTGCCTATGCCGGCCAGACCATCTCCACCGTTGCCGGTAACGGCACCGCCGGTTCTGCCGGCGATGGTGGACAGGCCACCGCCGCACAGCTGCGCGGGCCCTCGGGCGTCTATACCGATGCTGCCGGTAATATCTTTATCTGCGACAATACCAACAACCGCGTCCGCAAGGTGAGCCCCACGGGCATCATCTCCACCCTTGCCGGCAACGGCACCGCCGGTTATATCGGCGATGGCATGGCAGCAACAGCTACCGAGCTCAATGTACCCTATGATGTGGTCTCCGACGCCGCCGGCAATGTATATATTTCCGACTATGCCAACAGCCGCATCCGCAAGATCAATACCCTGGGCGTCATCTCCACCGTGGCCGGAACAGGAACCCCCGGCTTTACCAGCGACGGCGTGCCCGCAACGGCCTCAGAGCTGAACACACCCGCAGGTATCGCGCTGGACGCCGCCGGCAACCTCTACATTGCCGATACCGGCAACTCCCGTGTCCGCAAGGTCAATACACTCGGCATCATCTCCACCATTGCCGGAACAGGGGTCATCGGCTCCTCCGGC
>CAYNGS010000203.1:0-5809 GCA_964396625.1 uncultured Flavipsychrobacter sp. | reverse complement strand
AGCCAACTACGGTAAACAACTGTTGCCCCTGTGTGCGTAGCTGGTTTATTGTGGCAAGTACATTGATGAGGGCATCCGGTGAGTGCGCATAATCTACTATACCAAGTATTTTATCCTTTGGCGACAGATACGTCTCAAATCTCCCCGCCGCGCCCTGCAACCCGCTAAGGACAGCCAGCACACTCATTTTTTCTTCTCCAAGCAGTTTGGCAACGCCATACACGGCAAGCAGGTTGTACGCATTGAATGTTCCGATGAGCCTGAAGTGTGCTTCCTGGTTATCAACGATCATCACCAGGCCGGTCAGACTGTTTTCCAACACCTTTCCTTTTATTGTTGCCGGAATACGCAGGCTATAGGTATTCTTTTCAGCCTTTGTGTTCTGCAGCATCACCATACCGCGTTTGTCATCGGCATTTGTGAGCGCGAATGCGCCGACGGGCAATTCGTCGAAAAAACTCTTTTTTACTCTTATGTATTCGTCAAATGTCTTGTGGTAGTCGAGATGATCGTGGGTAATATTTGTAAATACGCCACCAACATAACGTATGCCAGCTATACGGTGCTGGTGAATAGCATGAGAGCTCACTTCCATAAAAGCATATGCGCAACCGGCGTCAACCATCTTCCGCAACAGCGCATGTATTGAGATCGAATCCGGAGTGGTGTGCGTAGCGATCTCTACCTGGTCATGAATATGGTTTTGCACTGTTGAAAGTAAGCCACACTTGTGTCCCAGCCCCTCGAACAATTTATAGAGCAGCGTGGCCGTGGTTGTCTTCCCATTGGTACCGGTAATACCCACCACCCTTAATTCCTGAGAGGGGAAGCCGTAAAAAGCATCCGCCATAAGGCCTGCTGCCAGTGCACTGTTCCCTACCAGCACATAGGCAACACCCGGTACAATTGTCGCCGGCGATGATTCACAAACTATAGCAGTGGCGCCAAGTTCAATTGCTTTGTCAATAAAGTTATGGCCATCTGATAAAGTACCTCGCACCGCAATGAAAGCGCTGCCGCCAGTTACTTTCCTCGAATCGATAAATAATCCGCTGACAGTGATGCTCATATCTCCCTCGGTTTTCAAAGAAGTGACGTTTATCAATATGTCGCGCAGTATGGGCATTAGCTTAGTTGCAGTATTATGTTCTGACCCTTTACAATTATTGTTCCCGGTGCAATGGACTGCACATGTACCTTCCCGCGGCCAACCACCTGCACCTGAAGGCCGCTGTTCTCAAGCATATACACGGCGTCCTTCAGTCCCATCCCCGTCACATCTGGCACCACATTCCGGTACAGTTTTTTAGGTGCTATGACCACATGCCTGTTCGAATCTGTTGTCATAGCCATCATCCTGTTTACATGATCGCCTCCCAGGTTGGTATGTTTACCAATAGCATTCAGCAGCACCTCATAACTTTTCGCAGTTGCCGCTTTTGCCGGAATGTTGCCGTTATTATTTCGTTCCAGGCTGTCCAGCGGGCCGGCCCACGCGCCCATATTCTCCGAAAATATTTTATCTGCTACCATCCTGAACACCGGCGCAGCAATAGCGCCGCCATAGTATGCGGCGGAATGTGGCTTGGTGCGTATCACCACGCATATTGTATATTTTGGTTGGTCGGCGGGAAGAAATCCAACAAACGATCCCTGGTAAACACCATCTGAATACCTGATGCCCTTATCAGCTACCTGTGCAGTTCCGGTCTTTCCTGCCATAGTGTAGTACGGAGATTCGATACCCTTTGCCGTACCTTCCGTGACTACAGCTCTTACGCACTTTTTGATTTGCGCTATCACGCTTGAATCACCTACCTGCTCTATTACCGTTGGTTCAAAAGTCTGCACCTCTTTCCCATATTCTTTTATTGAGCTGACTAAGTACGGCCGCATCATCTTACCATTGTTTGCTATTGAGTTGTAAAGCATGCAGGTATGCAAGGGCGTTATCTGCACATTATATCCCGCGGCCATCCACGGCAGCGTTATGTTACTCCATTCCTTGCTTCCGGGCTTTATTACATGCGGACGACGCTCCCCGAGCAGGTCAATGCCGGTGAGCGTATCCAGGTGAAGCCCTAACACATGATCTACATATTTCTTCGGATTGTCCTTATAGTACGTATATGCAAGCTTGGCAAATGCGGCATTGCTCGATTCTGCATAAGCCTTCCAGATAGGCATGGCATGAAGCCCCAAATGGGAGTCCTTCATAACATCGCTGCCGAAGCGTATAGCACCGCCTTCAGCGTCAATGATATTATCTACGTTGGTAAGCTTATCACTAAGCAATGATATCAGCGTTACCAGCTTAAAAGTCGAACCCGGCTCTGTAGGGTTCAGGGCATAATTATAGTCTTCCCAATAGCTTCCGTCAGGCTGACGACCAAGATTTACCAATGTTCTTATCTTTCCGGTCTTAACCTCCATCACGATACAAGTACCATACAAACACTCATACTTCTGCATAATGCTCATCAACGCATGCTCGGCCACATCCTGCACATTCATATCCAGCGTGGTAACAATGTCCCTGCCGTTCTGCGGGTCTACTTCCGATCCTTCAACCGGCACCCAAACATTCCCTGTACTCTTCTGCACTACCCTCCTTCCGTTCTCGCCAACCAGCGATCTGTTATACTTAGCCTCAAGTCCCGACACATTGCTATCACGAAATACACCAATAGTGCGGAAGGCAAGCATATTGTATGGGGTAACCCTTTTCTCCTTCGAGTCTTCAATAAAGCCGCCAAGCCCCCTGCCTTTATTAAAGATCGGGAATGAACGCAACGCCTCGTACTGATAGTATTTCAGCTTCCTGCCTAGCAGGTAATACTTATCGTCCTCATTATACGCCCTTACAAACTCTTCCTTATACTGCTCCGGCGATTTATCCATAAACAACCGCGACACACAACGGGTAAGCGAGTCAATGTTCCTGGCAAAAAGTCCGGAGTCGATCACCGAGAAATCCACATGCACATCAAACTCCGGTATCGACGAACTCAGTAATACACCGTCTTCAGTGTAAATATTACCACGCTCTGCGATCAGGGTATCAAAGCGTGTGTGCATCTCCCTTGCCATAGCGCGCAGCTTTGGCCCTTCTTTCACCTGGATCATCGCTGCCTTAAAAATGATAGCGCACCCAAACAAAAAAATGCAGGTAAAAGCGATATACACCCTGAACCGTATGTCTTTTTTTATATCCATTATAGTAGAAAGTCTTTAGCAGAAAGCAGCTAAACGATCTAAATTCCCCTTAACTTTTTTAACCCTTTAACCTCTTAACTTCACTTCTTCACCTTATACGCCGGCAGCAGCGATGGCTTCAATCCTATTTTCTCTGCATTGCGCAGCACCTGCGTTTCAGTCTTCACATACATTAGCTGCGATTTCGTATCCATATATTTCCACCTCAGTTCCTTCAATACTTTGTGCTGCGCATTAAGCTGCCGCTGCATCTCCAATGCACGATGACTGTTGCTGATATACAGCACACACAACAAAACGACAAATGCCAGGTAGGGGATATTATTTACGATTGCTTTATACGATACTTTCTCCACCAACGACCTCCAGTCGTTTCTCACCCTCTGTGCGGGCGTCAGCACTTCAGGCTGAATATTCTTTTCCTCGTTACTCATACTTCCTTTTATTCGTCCGTGCGGACTTCACCATTTCAACTTTTCACGCTACCGGCGATGTTACTGATCAGCCAACCTTTCTGCTACTCTTAACCGGGCGCTCCTCGCACGCGGGTTGCTTTTTATTTCGGCCTCTGTTGGCTCTATGGGTTTCGCATTTACCGGTTTCAGCAGCGGCTTTAGCTGCTCTTCATATTCGCCTGCCTCATCCCACCGACCTCTCTTTATGTACTGCTTCACGATCCGGTCTTCAAGCGAGTGAAAGGATATTACAGATAATCTGCCCCCGGGCTTCAGGCTCGCAGCAGCTTGCTCCAGGAACTCCTTTAATGCTCCGAGCTCGTCGTTAACCTCAATCCGCAGCGCCTGGAACACTTGTGCGAGGTAACGGTTAGGATTGCCTCTCATCACCGGCGCCAGCATTGCCTTCAGCGCATCTATCGTTTGCACCTTTTGTCTTTTGCGCTCGGTAACAATGTGCTTTGCAAGCTGCTTGGAGTTGCGCACCTCACCATATTGCTCAAAAAGCTGGTGCAGCTGCTGCTCGGTATACTTGCTGAGCACATCTGCCGCTGTCAGCTCTCCGCGCTTGTCCATTCGCATATCCAGCGGACCGTCATAGCGTATCGAAAACCCTCTCTCCGCCGTATCAAACTGAAAAGAACTTACTCCTAAATCCGCCAGTATGCCATCCACCTCTTTATGTCCGTGCAGCCTTAGGAAACGCCGCAGGTATTTAAAATTTTCGGTCACGGGTATCAGACGCTCATCTTCCGGTTTGTTTTTCCAGGCGTCTGCGTCCTGGTCAAATGCGATCAGTCTTCCATCTGGTCCCAGCTTTTCGAGTATCGCTCTACTGTGCCCCCCGCCGCCAAATGTGGCATCGACATAAACACCATCCTCTCGTATCGCCAAACCATCTACCGCCTCATGTAAAAGAACTGTTGTGTGGTAAAATCCGGGTGCGCCCATTTTACAGGTTTTCAAACGGGTTGCCGAAATCATTAGCCACTTCTTCCGCCAGCCTGCTCATACTGCCAACATTTTGACGGAAGTAATCATAATACGTATCTTTATCCCACAACTCCAGTTTATTGCCCTGCGCAGCCACCACAGCATCCTTCTTTATCCCTGCATACTCCTGCAATGGCTTGGGTATGAGCAGGCGGTCTGCGCTGTCGAGTTCCACTTCGGTGGCGCCGTTCAGAAATAATCTTTTGAATGTTCTTACACTTTCTTTCAGATCGTTGAGCCTGTTTATTTTTTCACTGATGGCATTCCAGGTATTCACCGGATATATCGTCAGGCACTTTTCAACCTCGCGTTTTATAATAAACTTTCCTCCTGTTCCCTCAGCCATTTGCTTACGGAAACCCGATGGCAGCAGGAAGCGCCCTTTGGCGTCGATCGCTACTTCATATTCACCGAGAAAGCTGGTCATTAGTGTGTTTGACAAGAATTACCACAAAATAACACATTTTCCCACTAATAAACACGTTTTTCTTATTACATATTTATCCACATTTTTATATATGGGTCAAGAAGCAAGCCCATAAAGGATTTCAGGGCCTTTTTACAGTGAAAAACACAAAAATGATGTGGATTACCTGTGAATTAATGTGAATTGCTGTGGATAAACGATTTTTCAGGCTTACAATATCAATTTGGGTAGACGGTTTTTGGGGAAATTTGATGCAAAAAAAGGACGAAAATTTACGAAACCGATAGACATCAAATCACTTTTACCATCTCAAACTGCATTCCTGTTTTTTGTATGCCCTTGCCTTCAAGGAATTTAGTCAATTCAGCACACCCTGTTTCGGTATTAATGACTTTTATGACGCTGGCTTGGTTATACCTCAGCAATTCCTGAAGTATGCCTGCGCCAATGCCTTGGCGCCTGTGTAACTTACTCACAGCAAGTTGCGGAATATCTCCTGTGGCTGGTTCCAGTATGCCATAGCCGGCCAATCGATCTCCATCGAAAGCGCCGACAACCTTAAAGCTTTCGGGGCACCTGGAAATAGCGTCGAAACTATTCTGCCACGATGGGGGAAAATCCCACATGACAGCCATTTCCGCTCTATGGCTGAGATTTATTTCCGACAAACGAAATTTTCGGGGCAGTTCTCCTTCATTCAATCTTACATTCTGAGCGC
>CAYNGS010000202.1:0-5815 GCA_964396625.1 uncultured Flavipsychrobacter sp. | reverse complement strand
GTCACAAAACAACCCGTGCCTTGCGTATAGGTGATCGTCGCTACGCCGGCATTAACGCCCCATACGTGACCGCCACTGACACCGGGACCGGGTGTGACGGTGGCAATAAGATTGTTACTGCTGATCCAGGTACCGCCCCCTGCCGCATCGGAGAGCGTGGTGGACTGCCCCATACAAACATGGGGCGTTCCTGTGATCGCAACAGGTGGTGTATAAATTGTAATACCTATCTCTGCGGCACAACCCGATGGCGATGTATAAGTGATGATCACAGATCCGGATGTTATACCATGCACCACGCCATTAGTAAGCCCCACAGTTGCAACCGAAAGATCGCTGCTGCTCCAGGTACCACCGGGTAGTGCGTCAGTAAGCGTATCTGTTGTGCCGGGACACATAGTACTTGCGCCCACAATCGCGGGCGGTCCCGGATTGACCGTGACCGTCGTGGTCACAAAACAACCTGTCACCACTTCATAACTGATAGTAGCTGTCGCAACTGACTCTCCCGTATAAGTACCCAAAGCCGCATCGATAGTTGCTACAGAAGGATTACTGCTGCTCCAGAAGCCGCCGGGCGTGGCATCGCCCAGGGTTGCGGAGCTGCCGAGACAGACCTGTTTTATACCAGTGATGGGTGCAGGCACGGGAAGCACATCCACGGTAGTGGTAGTAGAACATCCGTCAGACATGGTAAACGTTATCGTGACGACACCACTCGATGCGCCCCATAGTAAGGGGATCGATGGGTCAACCGTCGCAATAGTTGTACTGCTTGTAGCCCATGTACCTGTGGCGCCAAGCGGTGTCACAAATATGGGCTCGGAAGTAGTGGCACACAGGAATTCATCGGCACCTATCCCAGGTGTAATATTGACCGTTACTATTCTGGATACCTGGCAGCCGCCGGGCGCCGTGTAAATGATTACGGCAGTATCATTATATAAACCCGTCACGATGCCGGTTGTAAAGCTGACGGTTGCCGCTGCAAAGGTTGCGCCTGTCATCCATGTCCCACCTGTTATCGAATCTGTCCACGTGATCGAAGATCCCATACAAACTGTCGAAGGCCCCGAAATCGCGGGAGGATCAGGAATAACGGTTACGATCTTTGACGCTGTACAACTGCCCACTGCATAAGTGATCACAGTAGTGCCGGGAATCAATCCATATACAACTCCCGACGAAGATCCGATGGTAGCAACTGTTGTAACCGAACTGCTCCATGTACCTCCGGCCACTATTTCAGTAAGTGTGGTAGACGCCCCTGCGCATACTGTTGAAGATCCTGCGATGAGGCCGGGTGTTGTAACGACATTTACTGTGACCGTGGAATAACAGCCCGAACCAAGAGTATACGTAATAGTGACGCTTCCGGCCGAAGGGCCGCCGGTGACGACACCCGTAGCTGATCCAATACTGGCGACAGGCGGGCTGCTGCTGCTCCATGTACCACCAGGAGTCGGATCGGACAGAGTCACCGAAGATCCGGCACATACCGTGGTGGGTCCCGTAATGCCGCCAGCGGGCGCACCAAGGTGCAGCCCGATAGGCGTGCTGGTAGAGCTGAGTCCGCTGAATGAGCAGGTTACTATGCAACGATAATAAACGGTTGCAGTCACTGTAGTTATGTAAGTGGCATTTGTAGCGCCGGGAATGTTGGTCCACACGGTGCTGTCCGTGGATACCTGCCATTGATAGGTCAAACCCGTAGCTGTGGTTGTGCCAAGTAAGGATAAAGTATCGAGATAAGCAGAGCAGCCGTTTGTCTTAGGTGCAATAGTAACACCTGCAGTCGGCGTGCCGGTACATTGATTGTACCACCTGTACACCTGGTTGGCAGCGGGTGCATCTGTGATTGTGTGATTATTCCATACAGCAGCGCTCGGTGTTGGAGCTGCACCATCATTATTCAGCGTCTGCCAATCGGCAGTTGAATTTGCTATACCGATGAGCACCCCGGAAGTTCCACCCATACCTGACAGCGTAGAATTGCTGTAGCAAAAGTCAATAATGTTGGTGCCCTCATACAATTTACATTGCATGTTAATGATACAGCACGAACACACACCACCCCATGCAAAAGCGTTAAAGTCTTTCCACTCGGCCGTAAACACCCTGTTTGGCGCCACTCCAGTAGTCTGGTAATATGCTTTGCTCGCTACACACAGCCCTCCATAAAGGTCTGACCAATACGGCATCAGACAACCGACGCCGCCCGCAGGCATCGTACCCGGACCTGTATCGCTCCAAGGCGCAGCACCGGAATTGGCGAATGAAAGAATTCCGTTGGACGACATGGCAAGCTGAGTACGACCAACTCCGCAATACACAAACGTAAATCCGATCGGGATATTCATTTGCGCAATATCGTCACCAATTATCGTAGGGACAGTGGTGCCGGTCGCAGCGATGCTTGAATAGGGCGCAGTAAAAGCCGAGAACGAATAGGAAGCTGCCGTTTGAGCAAATCCGCTGAAAGCAAGGCAGGACAGGATGAGGAGAGAATAGAGTTTCTTCATGTTCTTAGTTTTGAAAATACTTTTCTGAATTTTTTTACAACAAATTTTAATCACTACCTATTTGCATGGCGCATAGCAACGAATAACTGAGTTGTTTATTCATTACCATACACCATATACATTATTATAAAGTTAAGAATTAATAAATAAATTTCGAAGAAAAAATTAATTATTACTTATTAATGACGAAGGAACATTAACTTTTTCATTAAAGAAAGGGCTTATCAAATTTGTTCCAAATCCCTGCCTTAAATCAAAAATGTAAAATAAAAATCGTACCCGCATACGTAAACAGCATTCCGTTTTAACGGATGTACGCATGCAAAAAAAGAGACTGATGTTTCCATCAGCCTCTTTCAATATGATTAAACAGACTTTTTGCAGCCCGCTATCTTTAACTACTATTGCTCAATCACAAAATGGAAGATGTTATCCTGCGATCCCGAACGGAGATTCAGCAGATACATGCCGTTAGCGAGCGTGCTGTTCAATTGTATCAACTCGTTGACAACACCATTCTGCACTGGTACGTTTTTGGTATAGATAACCTGGCCCACCATATTAGTAACCTCCAGGGAAACTTCCTGGTCGTTGGTGTTGCTCAGTGTACCCTTAACTGTGAAGGTTCCTTTGTTCGGGTTAGGGATCAGCCTGATGTCATTGCTGCCGGCCGAGGTGATCTGCTGAACACCGACATTAGCCATATGAACGATCACAGAGTTGAAGCCTGACAGCGCACATCCGCCAACCACTTCGCAGGTTACCGAGTCATTGTTAGCTAAGCTGCTGCTTGTGTACGTTTTCGCAGTAGCTCCGTTTACCTGCAGGCCGTTAACCAGCCACTGGTATGTGGGCGCTGAACCGCCATGAGTTACAGTAGCAGTAAATGTAACGGTCTGTCCGGTTGCCACATTTGTTCCGGGATTAGCAGCGATAGAAACGATCGGTATCACCGCAGGCTCAACCACCATTGTATTTGTATTGCTGAACACATCGTCAGAAATGCGGCATGGGAAGTTGCTCTTCATTTCAACCACGATCACGTCGTTGTTTGCCGGAGTGTAAGAATAAGTGAGGCCAGAACCAACGCTAACGCTGTTCTTCAACCAATTGATCACCGGAGATGAACCGCCATACAGGGTAGTTGCTGTAAAGGTGGCCGAAGATCCCTGGCAGATGATGTCGCCGGGGCTAACTGCTACGTGGACAGCAGGCATCTGCGGAGGACTAACTGTCAGCTTCACAGACTTGCTTGCTGTGTCAGGAATGGCACAGATACCGTTGCTGGTGAGCATTACCGTTACAACGTCGCCATCCAGCGGCACGTAGCTATAAGTAGATCCTGTGCCATAAGGCATTCCGTTCACCATCCACTGATAAGAAGGAGAAGAGCCTCCGTTGATCGGTGACGCATTGAATGTGGTCAGAGAGCCAACACAAACAGTATCGCCGCCTACCGTACTCATATTCACTACAGGTATAATAACCGGGTATACGGTCACCACTGCGCTGCCGCTCATGTTCTTGTTGCATGAGGTAGTACCGTTGTAAGCCACCACGGTATAAGTACCATTGGCAGTTTTAAGACCAAAGTCCATTGCTGCGCCGGTACCTGTCACAGGTGCACCGGATGGTGCGCCGGCGAAATACAACTGGTAAGAAGTTCCCGCGTCTGTTCCGCTGAGGCCAACGTGTACGCCGAGGCCGGTTTCACAATAGTAACCACCACCGGTTACTGCATAAACGGTTGGCAGCGGTATAGCATTGATCACTGCACTGCCCGTCATCGTGTTTGTACAGCTTGTAGCGGTATTGGTAGCTACAATCGTGTAAGTGCCTGCAGTATGCAGCCCAAAGTCCAGCGCCGATCCCGTGCCGCTCATAGCAGCGCCAAGGAATGTGCCGCCATGGTACAACTGGTAACGGATACCGTTATCAGAACCATCAAGACCTATATGCACCCCTGTTCCGGTAACGCAATAATTGCCACCGTCAGTAACCGTAACATTGTGCAGCGTTGGCAACGGATTAACATTAATAGTAGCAGAGCCTGTCATATTGCTTGTACAGCCCGTGCCAGGATTAGTGGCAACGGCAGTATAAGTGCCTGCTGCTGACTGCAATCCGAAGTCAATGCTAACACCGGTTCCGGCAACGGGAAGCCCGATCATGGCAGTGTCCATCATTAACTGATAGCTGACACCGGGTGTCGACGAGTTGAGATAAATATGATAACCTGTACCGCCGGCACAGTAGTTACCACCGCCCAGCACTGTAAACACAATTGGCAGCGAGTTGATGGAAATAGTTGCCGAACCGGCCATATTTTTCACACAGCCTGCTATCATATCTGTAGCCACAACCGTATAAACACCTGCCGCAGTCTGTGCGCCAAAGTCGATCGCAGCGCCTGTACCTGCTACGGGGAGACCAAGTGCGACACCGTTTCTGTATAATTGATAACTGATCGTTGTATTTGAACCGCTCAGGCCAACGTTCGGGCCTGTGCCGTCAGCGCAATAGCTGCCTCCACCTGTAACGGTATAAACGGTTGGCAGCGGGTTGATAGCGATAACCGCGCTTCCTGACATTGTTTTGGTACAAGCTGTTACATTGTCCACGCCAACTACGGTGTATAACCCTGCGGATATCTGTGCGCCAAAATCAATCGACGCTCCAGTACCGGGCACCGTAGTTATTAGCGTGGAGCCATTCCATAACTGGTAATGAACATTAACATTGGAACCGCTGAGACCGATGTGCATACCCGAACCACCAACGCAGTAAATACCGCCGCCGGTAACTGTGTACACAGTTGGCAGTGGATTTACAACGATCACGGCAAGGCCGGTCATCGTCTTGTTGCACAATGTAGTTGTGTCGGTAGCAACGATCGTGTATACACCTGCTGCAGTCTGTATGCCGTAGTCAAGAGCGGCGCCCGTACCGTCCATAGGATCGCCAACCGGTGTTACCCCATTAAACAACTGGTAACGGATGCCGAGGTCTGATGAGCTCAGTCCAACATGGTAGCCTGTGCCACCGGCACAGTACTGGCCACCACCGGTAACAGTATGCAAACCTGGTAATGCGTAGATACCAATTGTGGGTGTGCCAGACATTGTGGCAATGCAACCGGTAGAAACGTTTGTAGCCACCACCGAGTAAGTACCTGCTGCTGTATGCAAGCCGAAGCTTATTGGTAAGCCGGTGCCTGCAACAGGAGACCCAACGGGTATGGAGCCACTAATGTATAATTGATAATTAACGCCAATGCTGGAAACGTCAAGGCC
>CAYNGS010000201.1:0-5816 GCA_964396625.1 uncultured Flavipsychrobacter sp. | reverse complement strand
AAGAGACAAGGCAACAATGAAATTAGAAAGCGCTGCATTTGCAGCATTTTCTAATTAATATACTATTTGCCGGGTTTCATTTTTTCAATAAAATACATCTTTAATTCCCCTTTGTTTTTTGCTTTTATTTCTCCGCGATAAGTGCAGTCAAATTTGTCTTTTACAAGGTCGTAAGCGGTTTGCGATATATTGATCTTTCCGGGTTCGCCGTGTTGTTCCATCCTTGCGGCGGTATTTACCGTATCGCCCCATATGTCGTAAGCGAATTTTTTTACGCCAACAATACCGGCTACCACACTGCCGCTGTGTATCCCAACTCTTATTTCGAATACTTTGTCGCCAAGCTGTCGTTTTCTCTCAGCGATGAACTGAGTTATTTCCAACGCCGCAGTAGCGGCGTTCACCGCATGCTGCTCATCTGGCAGGGGTAGCCCGCAGACGGCGAGGTAGGCATCGCCAATGGTTTTTATCTTTTCGATGTGATGTCGGGACATGATCTCGTCGAACGCTTTAAAACAGATATGCAGTTCGTCGACCAGTTCCTGCGGACTCATACGCTCACCGGCCTGTGTAAAATCGACAAAGTCGGTGAACAGCACAGTGACATTGTTGAAAAAACGTGCCCCGGAGTGTCCGGTCTCCTTCAGTTCTTCGGCCACCTCTTCCGGTAAGATATTGAGCAGCAGGTCATCGGACTTCTTTTTTTCGATCTTCAGTTCGTCATGCTGTTTTTCGATCTTTTCTTTTTGCTGTACTATTTCGGATGTGCGCAGGGCTACTTCTTTTTCCAGTGATTCCTTCTGATTTTCGAGGATTCGTTTTTTCTCTATCTCCTGATCCAGTAATTGCTTTTGATTTTCGGCATTCTTTCTGCCAAGCACGATGGTAGCTCCGAATGGTATGGTGCAGAGCGCGAGATCGCCAACATAGTTAAGATAGGAGCCGGAGGACGACCATGTGAGTGCCGGGAAAAAATAAGATAAAATGGGTATTGATGTATACAGAAGGGTTGATATCAGCCCGAAAATAAAGATTATTTTGGCGTTCTTGTTCTTCTTCCGGAGCCCCCAGGCCAATAGGTAACCCAATACATACAGTTCATAGAAAAAGAAAAGCTTATTAACGATATATAGCCCGGTGCTGGATTGTTTTTTATCTAAAAATGGGGAGTAGTTATACAAGACCTGTGGCAGCAAGGTGATAACTGTCAATCCAAGCAGCAGGGCCAGGGGAGCCTTTGTCCGTTCCTTGTCCCTCAAAGTTTTTGACAGAAACCGGATGGTAAATTCTATCGCAAACAAGGCAGACAAAGTGGATAATACGGCGGCGTAAATACCGTCCAGATTTGCACAGAAAAACGATAAGCAAATAAAAATGCAAAAGAGGGAAAAGTAGAGGTTCTCTTTTTTTTGTTTAAAGAAAAAGAAAAGTATAAAGTAGACGATGCCAAATGCGAGGTAGTAGAAGCCGAAAGAAAACAGCTTGATAGATTCGTAGACGAAGCTGGTTTTATAATACAAACTAAAACCCTTGTCGAGTGGAAAGATAACAAGGCTGAGTTCGAAGGCCCCGGCAATCGGGTGGGGTAAATAGTTAATCTCTATTTTTTCGACCGTATCCATAAACCTGAAGTTTATGAAATCGTCATTGTCGATGCTCCGGTTTTTTGGGTTTGCACCATGGGCGAATGAACCGGACTCTAAAATGGGCGTTCCATTTAATTTCACTGATACCGATCCGGTCAGGTCATAGTACATAGAGCATTCCCGGTCTACGAGTGATGGGCTGACCGCGACTACAGCCCACAAGGTTACCGAAGAGAGGTCGAGAGATGTGATCGTATCGGGTTTCGTCGTTGTATATTGGTGTGTCACCCCATGTTTGGAGACAGTGGTAACATTCCATTTAAACTGCCGGAAAATGTTCATGAACCGGAGCGTGTCATATCCCTGCCGGCGCACCGCAAAGCTGTCCAGCGTGAGCACCTGGCGGTCTTGCTGAGCTCCGGCAGCAAATGATACCAACAGTAGAAAAAAAGCGATCACTTTTTTCATTCTACTAATATACAAACTATAAAATGCAGCGATTGAATTTTTGCAATACTACCCGGCACCTGCGTGGAAGCGCAGCCGGCAGCTATAGGTCAGCGTTAATGAAGAAGCAAAATACCTCGCCCGGACCGTGAACGCCGACGACCAGGGTCTTTTCTATATCTGCGGTGCGGCTGGGCCCTGTGGTGAGGTTTATCATTGACGGCAGGTCGCTGCCATATTTTTTTTTCAGTGCGTTAAAGCCGTCCTCTATGTCCGGAACGATCTGGTTTGCGTAGGCGAACACAATGTGTACGGGGAAATACACAGGAGCCATCCTGCCCATATTTTGTTTGCTACTGAGGAGGATAGAGCCTGTGCGGGCCACAAGCATTTCGCAGCCTGTTATGCATGCCTCGGCGCTTTCAGCCAGCGGGTCTGCGGGGGTGAGGATGTCAATCTTATTGTTGTGAAAGATTTTCAGCAGCCGCTGGTCAGAGCAGAGAAGTTGTCGCCAGCCGCGGTTTTCGTAAAGTGCGTTGATATTGTCGAGCAGTTCCTGCTCGTTTTCGCAGAATATGAATTTGCCACCCAGTTTAATAAAGGCCTCTGCAAAGAGTTCTTCAGGCGCGATGCCGGAGTTGGGGTATATAGACGAGACGTCTTTGTCCACATCGGGAAAAGGCATAGGCAGGGGCTGGCCGCCGAGCGCCTTCCTGATGTTGCTAAGTATGTTTTCCCTTGCTTTTGATGTCTTAAATGTCTGCATTCCGGCGTTGTGGTGGCAAAAATAAAAAAAGCGATGGTAAAACATCGCTTTTTTGTATTCGGTGGGCTACATCCTATGTATTCGGATTTAATGCGCTTTCGGGCACAAGCGGCTCCTCGTCGCTGGCAATCGCATCTTCGTAGGGGCGTTTGCCAAGGAGGCGTTCCATATCGTCTTTGAAGAGCACTTCGCGCTTCAGCAACTCTTCGGCTATGGTCTTTACCATTTCTATCTTCTCATTCAGCAGTTGTTTCACACGCTCATATTGCGATTCCACCAGTTTCCTCACTTCATCGTCTATCATCTTGCCGGTCTCTTCAGAATAGGGCTTGGAGAAACTGTTCTCCTGCTGCGGATCATAGAAAGATATATTGCCGATGTTTGTATTCATGCCGTACATGGACACCATAGCATATGCCAGGCGCGTCACGTGCTGCAGATCGCTCAGGGCGCCTGTAGATATTTTACCAAATACAAGCTCTTCTACTGCTCTACCGCCAAGCGACATACACATATCGTCGTGCAGGTGATCAGTGGTGCGGATATACACTTCCTTTGGCAGGTATTGCGCATAGCCCAGGGCGGCAACTCCGCGCGGCACAATAGTAACCTTGACCAGCGGATGCGCATGCTCGAGATACCAGCCCGAAACTGCGTGCCCAGCTTCGTGATAAGCTATGATGCGTTTTTCTTCGGGGAGTATGATCTTGTTTTTCTTTTCGAGCCCGCCGATGACACGGTCAATAGCGTCGTTGAAGTCGCTCATATCTACTTCTGCCTTGCCTTTGCGGGCGGCGATCAGGGCTGCTTCGTTGCATATGTTGGCAATATCGGCTCCGGCAAAACCGGGCGTTTGCAGCGCGAGTTTTTTGATATTGAGGTCCTTTGATCTTTTAATTGGCTTCAGATGCACATCGAATATCTTTTCCCTTCCCTTCACATCGGGAATGTCGATGGATATCTGCCTGTCGAAACGACCGGGGCGGAGCAATGCTGTATCCAGCACATCGGGGCGGTTGGTGGCCGCGAGCACTATAATACCGCTGTCGCCGCTGAATCCGTCCATTTCTACGAGCAACTGGTTCAATGTATTTTCACGTTCGTCATTGCTCATCACCACGTTCTTGCCACGGGCGCGGCCTATGGCGTCTATTTCGTCGATGAATACGATACACGGAGCTTTTTCGCGCGCCTGTTTGAACAGATCGCGGACACGGCTTGCACCCACACCAACAAACAGCTCAACGAAATCAGAACCCGACATGGAGAAGAAAGGCACCTGGGCCTCTCCGGCCATTGCCTTTGCCAGGAGGGTCTTACCGGTTCCCGGCGGGCCTACCAGCAGCGCTCCTTTGGGTATTTTACCACCGAGCGCGGTATATTTTTTAGGATTTTTCAGGAAGTCGACGATCTCCATTACTTCCACCTTCGCTTCATCAAGACCGGCAACGTCGTTGAATGTGATATTCACACGGGTGCCTTTTTCAAACAACTGGGCTTTCGACTTACCGATATTGAAGATACCACCTGCGCCACCTGCACCGCCGCCAGAGCCCATCTTGCGGAAGATGAGGAACCACATGGCCACTATGAATATTACAGGCAGCAGGAATGTCTGCAGCAGAATATGCAGATAGTCTCCCTGCTGGTCGTAAGAAAGCGGGGGGCGATTTGCCTCAGGTATGTTTTTCTCAGCTTCGTCGAGGTCTTTGCCAAACCTGTCCACGGTGCCGATCTTGAATGAAAAAGCAGGCGCCTTGTCGTTCGTCGTATTAACTAACGAGGGGATCTTGCCCGGAGGGGGAGCAGGGACCGCCCCTTGCTTCAGATATACCTCAACATGATCGTTGTTGATGACCACCAGCCTGGATACCTGTCCTTTTTCAAGGTAATCTTTAAACTCCTGGAAACTGTGTTCTGCAGTGCTGCTGCCCAAATTTCCACCTATAAACTGTGCGCCCAAAATGCCCAGCAGTATGAGGCCATAGATCCAATAGATATTGAACTTAGGTCCTTTGCGGGGGGTGGGGTTCTCTCCTCCCGGTTTCAGGCCGGGCTTCTGTTGATTATCTTCCATTTTGTCTTTAAGTCGTTACGCTATTTTATATTGATGAGCGGGTATTTTCCGGGGTGTGGTTCAAATCCGATCTGTTGTTAAGTCCGCTGTGGGGCTGTACAAGTTTTAAATTATATTGTTATTTGTGTTCTGTGCGGGGCGCATCTTCCCACAGGCTTTCAAGATTGTAAAACATCCTCTGGTCGTGCTGAAAGATATGTACCACGATATTCACGTAGTCAACCAATGTCCACTTATCGCCATGCTCAACGTGGTAAGGCCGCTCATCGCATTCTGCCTCTACAATATCCACAATGTTCTGTGCTATAGTCCGTACCTGAATATTTGATCTCGCATCACATAAAATGAAAAAATCTGCAACTGCCTCGTCAATTTTCTTAAGATCCAGCGAAACGATCTCTTCTCCTTTTTTTTCGTGTATTGCGTCGATGATAGTTTTAAAGAGCTTGCTGTTTTTCGTAAGCCGCGCCGGCGACTTTTTTCTTTCCTGCAAGGCAGTTATTATTTTCTCCAAATCTCTGTAAGCTTAATTAGTTTGTTAATACCTTTACAATTTAGCAAAATTATAAATCTTTTCTCACTTAACCATATGCCATTATCAGAATCTCTTATAATAGAACTGGATGCAATTGATAGTACCAATAACTATGCCATGCATGCAATTGATGCCGATAAGGCACAGCATGGCCTGACAATTGTAGCCAAAAGCCAGGAGGCCGGAAAAGGACAACGGGGTAAGACATGGTATGATGCTGCCGGGCAAAGCCTGCTCATGAGCATTATTACGGCCCCAAACGCGGCCATCAGGGATCAATTTGTATTCAATGCATCTGTTGCAGCGGCTATTGCAGATGTTTTACGGCAATTATATGAAAATTGGGACATACGAATCAAATGGCCAAATGACATCATAATTAATGACAAAAAGGCAGGTGGTATA
>CAYNGS010000200.1:0-5819 GCA_964396625.1 uncultured Flavipsychrobacter sp. | reverse complement strand
AGGAGAATGTGATCAAAAACAGTATCGTAATTTTCTCCGTTGAATTGCTTTTGAGATTACTGCCGGAACACGCACCATTGCCAGCGCTATTTGACTTTGCGAGTGAATACCTTGTAGCGCTGGACAAAAAAAATATTAATGAGATCGCAAACTTCCCGCTCTATTTTATCATTAAGTGCAGTCGCATGCTCGGCTTTGACCTGAAGGGTAACTACAGCAAGCAGACCCCTCACCTGGACATGGAAGAAGGAGGATTTACAGAAAACACTCCGTCTATGGCGCACGCTACAACCGAAGACGATGCACGGGCACTGAACGAACTGTTGAAAACCGAAAATTACGAGACACTGAAGAATACGGAAATAAATGGCGCAGCGCGCCTGCGGCTTATTGACTGGTATATTATTTTCCTGCAACGGCATACTCAATATATGGGAACCATCCGTTCATTACCGGTATTGCGCGCTATACTGCATTGACCCCTACTCAACAATTTTGTTTTTCAGAAATTCATCCAACTTATTGTCCGGGGAGAACACTTACCGTGTAATATTATATCTTTAAACTAAAGACAATGATGGTAATGACTGACAAATCAACACCAGCCCGGCATTTGGGTTATCTTGATTCTGCAAGGGGCCTGGCAGCAATTATGGTAATGGTCTTTCATTTTGTTGGACTAAAGTATGAGGATCGGTTATCAGGACAGCTTTTTTCCATTATTTTTAATGGCAGTGATGCCGTTTCATTTTTTTTTGTTTTGAGTGGTTTTGTGCTTTCTTACAAATATGTAGTACTCGATCAACCTCTCGACATAAAGAAATTTTATGTAAACCGGCTATTCCGGCTTTGGCCGGCATACTTCGTAACGATCGTGATAGGGGCGCTAAATACCAACATCCCTGACCTTAACTATCATAGTCTCATCGATATTTTTATACTCAATAAAAAGCTCTTTTGGGAAGAGGCTTTCATTTTCAGAGGGAACGCACACTATTATGGCCCTGGCTGGACGCTTGTACTAGAGCTATCATTTTCATTCCTGATACCATTTGCAATTGTTTTAGCGAAGAAGGATGTAAGAATAATATACTGGTTGTTGTTTGCGTATTTAGTTGTTGGCAACAGCCTGCGGGACTTGTATTTTTTTCATATCCATTTTACACTAGGGCTACTGCTCAGTTGCCTTTTTTATAAAATAAACGATATTTCATTTAAGGAAACAAAATGGTATAAATACAGGTATTTATTTTTATGCTGCGCCATGGTTTTATTCTCAATACGCCGTATTGATGAGATATCTCACCTGGGACCGACATACATCTACTTAGCAGGCTACCTCGGTATCAATTTCTTCCTGTATACCGGAATTGCGTCGTTTGTTTTCATTGTAGCAATCATGCGCAGTGAAAAGGCCAAAAGGTTTTTGGAACACAGGCTCCTGCGGTTTTTCGGAAAGATATCTTATGGTATCTACCTGATGCATTGGGCGTTGATAGTGGATTTTTACCGGTATTGGGATAAAATAAGATTATGGTTCCCGAATGACAGGTATGCTTTTGTGCTCATGTTCTTCGTTTATATCAGCATTACTATTCTGCTTGCAACGCTTTTGCATTATAGTATTGAAATGCCGTTTATAAGAATCGGTAAACGTGTTGCTCAGAGAATGAAACCCTCGTATCAAATTACATAACGAGGCCGGATGGCTTTAACGAAACAAGTATCCGGCCTGCTCGATACTTTCGGGTTTGCCGACATCGATAAACAAGTTGCCGGTGTGGTCGTAACCCCTGACAGGCTTGTCTTTTGCGAGATAGAGGTATTCTTCGACCAATGAAAATTTTCCTTCAAAGGGTATGTCGTGCAGCACGCTTTGAGACAACACCTGTATGCCGCTGAATGCAAGAGGTGATAATGGCGCCCCCGGGCGAGCGATGCGCTGCTGGCCGGTATTGTTGTTGACCCAGCCGCAGAGCTGCATATTTTCATCGAATAAGAACCCACGGGACGAGTCTCGTTTCATGACTGCGAGTGTAGCCATAACGCCGGTACCGGTGTGGGCAGCGATCATTTTGGCAAGGTCGAGGTTGGTGAGCACATCGACATTCATAACCACAAACGACTGCTGACCCGTGAAGAAATGAGCCGCTTTTTTCAGGCCACCGCCGGTTTCCAGCACTTCGTCGCGTTCGTCAGATATAGTAATTTCGCTGCCGAATCCGTCGTGTTCGCGGATCGTGTCTTCTATCTGTGAAGCAAAATGATGAACATTAACGATGACCTCGAAGATGCCAAACCGCTGCAGATACCTGATATTGTGCTCAAGCAATGTTTTATCATTGACCTCAACCAGCGCCTTTGGGCTGTGGTCAGTAAACGGTTTCAGCCGTGTGCCTAAACCTGCTGCGAAAAGCATTGCCTTCATTATGTAAATTTATGTACAGTACCGCATATTGTTAAAACAGGCGGATAAAATTCGATATGAAGGCCGGAATTTTCGGACCTAAAGTGGAAATGTTGCCAATTGCGCCTGAGTTGATTTATCGGATTGTAGCGTTACATTTGCACAAAATTTCACACACATGTCATTATTACTGGTGGGCACAATGGCCTTCGATGCACTTGAAACCCCTTTTGGAAAAGTAGACCGTATTATTGGTGGATCGGGAACGTATGCTGCCTGGGCTGCCTCGAATTTTACGAAACCTATTAAGATGGTTTCGATAGTAGGGGGAGATTTTCCGAAGGAAGAGACTGCCGAACTGGAGGCAAGGGAAGTGGCATTTGAGGGAGTGGAAGTAGTGCCCGATGGCAAAAGCTTTTTCTGGAGCGGGCGCTACCATATGGATATGAATACGCGTGATACACTGGTGACAGAACTGAATGTACTGGCTCAATTTGACCCGAAGATACCTGACAGCTACCAGGACTGTGACTTTGTGATGCTGGGCAACCTGGCACCGGGGGTGCAGATCAGCGTACTGAGGCAGTTGAAGAAACGCCCGAAACTGATCATCATGGACACCATGAATTTCTGGATGGACAATACCATGGATGATCTGAAAACTGTGCTGGGCATGGTGGACCTGCTGATGGTGAACGACAGTGAGGCAAGGCAACTGAGCGGGGAACACTCGATAGTGAAAGCAGCGAAGAAGATACGCGAAATGGGACCAAAATACCTGATCATAAAAAAAGGAGAGCATGGTGCACTGCTGTTTTACGACGGCCAGATATTTTCTGCCCCGGCATTGCCGCTGGAGGATGTTTTTGACCCTACGGGCGCAGGAGATACTTTTGCGGGCGGCTTTATAGGCTATCTGTCGCGTATTAACGATACCTCGTTTGAAAGCATGAAGGCGGGTGTGATCATAGGATCTGCAATGGCGTCTTTCTGCGTGGAAAAATTTGGGCCAACAAGGCTGAAGGAAATATCGGCAGCGGATATTGATAAAAGGGTAAATGAGTTTGTGACGCTCTCGAATTTTGAGATAAGGGGGTGAGGGGAATTGAAAAGGCAAAAGTGAAAACCAAAAAGTGCGCTGCATGCGACAGGGTGGCCGTTGATGGTAAGCCTGAAACGTTCTATAAAGCGATAGCCTGGTTGCCGGCCTGTTAAAGAATAATGCAATAAGCCAGTTAAATGAAAATCGTTCCGGGAGAGATAAAAACAGCGCAGCTTCATGCCTACCTGCTGGGCGCTATAGCGCCGCGGCCCATCTGCTTTGCGAGTACCATTGATAACAGCGGCATTTCAAATCTTTCGCCATTCAGCTTCTTTAATGTTTTTGGCAGCAAGCCACCCATACTTATTTTCTCGCCATCGCGCAGGGTGAGGGACAATACGATAAAGCACACGCTTGAAAACGTGTATGAGACAAAGGAGGTGGTGATAAGCGTGGTAAGCTACAACATGGTGCACCAGGCGAGCCTGGCAAGCTGTGAATACCCGAAAGGGACGGATGAGTTTGTGAAAGCGGGTTTCACACCGGTTAAATCGGACATGGTAAAACCATTCAGGGTAAAGGAATCGCCGGCGCAACTGGAGTGTAAGGTGCTTCAGGTGATAGAGACGGGGCATGAAGGCGGGGCGGCCAACCTCATCATCTGCGAGGTGCTGTGCATGCACCTGGACGATAATGTGCTGGATGAAAACGGCAGGATAGACCCCAACAAAATAGACCTTGTGGCGCGCATGGGCGCAGACTACTACTGCCGCGCCTCGGGCAGTGCTGTATTTGAGGTACATAAACCAAATCTGGAACTGGGCGTGGGCGTAGACGCGCTGCCCGACGAGATCAGGAACAGCCCGATACTGACGGGCAATAACCTGGGCATGCTCGGCAATTCGAAATCAGTGCCGATAATAAATGATGCTATACCGGATGCACGCCTGCTGCAAATACTAAAGGAATATACCCATGATGAGGGCGCGAAAAAAGAAGCCTTGCACCTGTATGCCAAAGAACTGCTGGACCGGGGCGATGTAAATAAAGCCTGGCAGGCGCTGATGGCAGTCTGATACAAATGAATGTTAATATCCTGTGCATTTCACATTTGATTAATACGCAGATAATGTTTTGGTAACGGTATTGTGGTTAACTTTAGATAACCAAAACTTTACTACGATGCTATGGCGAAGATTCAGCGGAGAACCATTGCGCATGCCTGTTAAAAAAGCAGTAGAAGAAGCAATCGTCCGGGAAACACAAGCAGGGTATAAGCTTAAAGTATGCATAGGCACTGATTCACAAGTACGCAGTATGGAGACGGAATTTGCGACAGTGATCGTATTTCTGCGCGAGAAGCATGGGGGCTTTATGTTCATCAGCAATGAGAAAACAAAACAGCCGTACACGATCAAGGAGCGGATGCTGGTGGAGGTAGCCAAGAGCATAGAGATAGCCTACGAGCTCTGCGACCTGTTTAACAAGTATGATGTGGACATGGAGGTACATGCGGACATTAACACCAACCCACAGTTCAAAAGTAATGAGGCCCTGAGGGAGGCCATGGGCTACATCCTGGGTATGGGCTATGCGTTCAAAGCAAAGCCCGATGCATTTGCGAGCAGCTGCTGCGCAGATAAGATGGTGAATTAGACTCAGGCGGCATCATACAGCTCTGTAAGGCAGCGAAAAAGCCGGATCGACCCGTCAAAATGAATTAACCGGGGTTTAAAATCCCGGCGGGAGATATTTCTTTCCAATTAATCGGCTTTTCGCCTAACTTTTTTTTATTTTTTCCTGTCTATTTATAAGAAAAAAGCTTAAATTTACTATTATAATTATAAATTTTTTATAATGAAACTTCGTTACCTATTGCTGTATGGCATTTGTGTGCTATTTGCACATAATGCCTATTCGCAGGCCCTCACTGAGTTTATTGAAAATAAGGGACAATGGGGAAACTGGTTCAAGTATAGGGCCACAACACCCGGCGGCGAAGTTTTCCTGGAAAACGATGGCCTGAGGTATGTGCTGTGCGATGCATCAAATGTTCCGAAAATGGATTCGTTCCATCACGGGCAAATGACGGAAAAGCCACTGATGAAGTTTCATGTGTATAAGGTGACGTTTGAAGGGGCGAATGAGCCTCAGATAGAGGGGCAGCGGATGCAGAAAAATTACTACAATTATTTTCTTGGTAATGATCCATCGAGGTGGAAATCGGGTATCCATCCTTGTCTCGACGTAGACTATAACAATCTTTATGAGGGTATCAATATGCACCTTTCATCGGACAGGGGGGAACTTTTGAACGAATTTTTTTGGACGCCGGGTTGCAAGTCATCAAGGTCCTGCCGCATTGGCGCT
>CAYNGS010000199.1:0-5826 GCA_964396625.1 uncultured Flavipsychrobacter sp. | reverse complement strand
AATAATTCACGGAGCAAGTGAGCGCTTAAGGCTATACCTGGGTATTGGTGAAAAGAATGTTTTTTATCAATACTTTAGATAGTATTTTTGTGCAATCACTTTTGTTATATAAGCTAAAACCGCTTAATGCGTTGCTCCCAAAATGATATTTCTGGAAAGATTACGGTCAGCTTTTAATAAATATCCGGATAAAAATGCGTTTTGCATTCAGGACAGGTATTATACCTATGGCGATCTTATCTTGAAAATTGACTCAATTCGGGCGTTAATAGGAGTTGATAGTGCGTATGGACAGAATATAGGGATCGTTGTCAGTGATGATCTCGAAACATATGCATCCATTCTCGCGGTTTTATTGTCCGGCCTCACGTACGTTCCTATTCATCCTGGTCATCCGTTGCAGCGAACCGAGCAGATCGTTCAGCAATCAGGCCTGAGGCTTACCTTATCCAAAACTGATTTTGTCTACAAGTCGATCACTACCATAAACACTTCGTCTCACAGCGAATCGCCGGAAGCCACTGAGATTCGTACACCAGTAGTTGATCAGCAACGGACAAACGCATACATTTTGTTTACCTCCGGTAGTACGGGTGTTCCCAAAGGTGTTCCTATCTCTTATTATAACGTCGATTCGTTTATTAATGCCTTCTTTGGGCTGGGATATCGGGCGGATGAAAACGATAGGTTTTTGCAAATGTTCGACCTGACGTTCGATCTTTCGGTCATGTCTTACCTGGTGCCGCTTTGTCTTGGTGCCTGCGTCTATACTGTTCCTGACACAGGCATGAAGTACGCGAATGTTTATAAAGTCCTCGAAACGCATAATATCACTTTTGCGCTGATGGTTCCGTCCCTTCTGACCTATTTGCGGCCATATTTTAGCGAGATAGAACTGCCGGATTTAAAATACTCTCTTTTTTGCGGAGAGGCGCTTTACAAGGATACTTTGGCGGAGTGGATGACCTGTGTACCCAATGCGGTCGTCGAAAATGTATACGGTCCCACCGAAGCCACGATCTTCTGCCTCACATATAACATAAAAGACAAACAGAGTATCCTGGCTTACAATGAGATCGTTTCCATTGGTAAAGCAATGAAGGGCATGGAAGCAATAGTTGTGGATGAACACCATCAAATTGTCACGGATGGAGTTCGGGGAGAACTTTGCCTGAATGGCGACCAGGTGACATCGGGATACATTGATCCGGAAAAAGACCGGAAAGCCTTTATACAGCTCGACGGCAAAAAATATTACCGAACCGGCGACATAGCATACAGGGATGACAATGGTAACTTTATGTATTGTGGCCGCGCCGATCAGCAGGTGAAAATTCAAGGATATCGGATAGAACTTAGCGAAGTTGAATTTCACTTAAGAAAAATTTCGGGACATGGCAATGTTGTTGCAATATCGATAACTGCTCCTGGTGGGTTGGCCCGGATCGACGCAGTTTTTGAAGGCGGGAGCATAGGCACAGAATTGGTAATGACAGAACTAAAAACAAAATTGCCGGGGTATATGATACCTTCTCAGGTGCATTTCATTGATGCTTTTCCACTGAACGCAAACGGCAAAACGGATAGAAAAGCCCTCGAAAAAATGATTGCCGACCGATTATGAATAGCACGATACGACGAGCTACTGAAAACGACAAGGATTTTTTGATCACTTCAATAATTGAAGCTGAGAAAAGTGGTGCCGGGATCATCAGTTATTGCGCTATTTTTTCGATCACAGAAGATGTTTTCAGAGGCGTGCTGAGCAATATGCTTGACGAAGATGTTGAGGGACAGGAACTATGTATTTCAAACTTTCTTATTTTTGAAATTGATGGTGAGCGAGCTGCAGCAGTAAGCGCATGGGTGGAAGGAGCAGGTGGCATTCCCAGCAACATCATCAAAAGCAATCTGCTCATGTCTTTTATAGATCGGCAGGTGCTCTTGAATGCGGCTCCCGCTCTTGGACTTATGAACGAGATAAACATTGCGAGAACCGGGAACGCTTTGCAAATTGAATGTGTTTATACAGCGGCGAAATTTCGTGGCATGGGTTTGAGCGGCCGGTTGATAAACGAACACATAAGGTTACAACAAAACGAGGGGATGCCAATCGACAAAGTGCAGGTGATCTTACTGAAAAATAATTCCAGTGCGGTAAAAGCCTATGAAAAAGCCGGTTTTTCTGTAACAACCGAGAAAAAATGTTCAGATAAAGCGATCTTTAACTTGCTGCCGGGTGATACAAAGGTTTTAATGGAGCGAAAACTAAAAGCATAAAAGAAACTATGGAAGACCAGGAGATACTATCACAACTGACGACGATATTCCAAAAGGTACTGAAAAAACAGAATGTTAACTTATCTGCCGAAACGACTGCGGCAGACGTCGATGGCTGGGATTCGCTTACACATATGATGATCATCGACAGTATTGAAAAGCATTTTTCTATCCGGTTTAAACTCATGGAGATAATGAAGTTCAATAACGTCGGTGATATGATCTCCTGTATAAAAAAGAAAGTAAGCAGTTAATTATGATGGTATGTTCTGTCTAACGTATGTATTATGCTATTTAATTCTTTTAGCTTCCTACTTTTTTTTCCCGTTGTAACGATCATATATTTTTTGCTGCCCCATAGATTCAGATGGGTTCATTTGCTTTTGGCAAGCTGTATTTTTTATATGGCTTATATCCCGGTATACATCCTTATTCTGTTCTTCACGATTATCGTCGATTATGTGGCCGGAATAATGATTGAAAATGCCGGCGAAAATAATCGGAGGATCTTCCTTGTCATGAGTTTGGTCGCAAATATCGGAGTGCTGGCCTTTTTTAAATACTACAATTTTTTCGCAGCAAATGTGGATCACCTGTTTCACCTGGCGCATGTTAGCGCTAACATCCCGTTGCTGAATATTTTGCTTCCCATAGGGCTGTCGTTTCACACCTTTCAGGCCATGAGCTATACGCTCGAGGTCTATCGCGGTAATCAAAAAGCGGAGCGGCATTTTGGTATTTACGCTTTGTATGTTATGTTTTATCCCCAGCTGGTAGCGGGTCCTATTGAGCGGCCGCAAAATCTGCTGCACCAGTTTCACGAAAAGAAGACCATAGAATACGATAATATTGTATCAGGGTTGCGTAAAGTACTTTGGGGTCTTTTTAAGAAAACAGTGATAGCCGATAGGATAGGGGTGTTGATCGATCCTGTCTTTAATGCACCACACAGCTACTCGTCATTTGCAATTAACATTGCGGTGCTTTTTTTTATTTTTCAGTTATACTGCGATTTTTCCGGTTATTCTGATATTGCGCTCGGCACGGCCAGGGTCATGGGCTTTAAACTGATGACGAATTTCAGTCGTCCTTTTTCCAGCAAAAGCATTACAGAATTCTGGCGGCGGTGGCATATATCCCTTTCTACATGGTTTTATGATTATTTCTTCAATCCGGTTGTGGCGTCATTGCGCAGCTGGCGAAAGTGGGCCATTATCTTTGGCCTGCTGGCTACATTCTTCCTGAGCGGTCTTTGGCATGGGGCTAGCTGGAATTTTGTGATCTGGGGCACTATTTATGGGGTGGCTCTTGTTTACGAATTTCTTACCAGGAGCTTTCGCACCAAAGTCTTCGGCGCACTGCCGGTTTGGCTCAATCATTTCATCAGTCGTATCGTAACATTCACTTTTATTGCGTTGGTCTCCGTTTTCTTCAGGGCGAAGACACTGTCTGAGGCATTCTATATTTTCAAAAGGCTACCGGGTATTTTTTCGGAATTGGTTGGCGTGCTTAAAGCCCGTGGCGCTGGCGCTTTTCATCTTCTTGGTGGGTTGGACAGAAGTGCAGTATGGACCTGCCTGTTACTGATCATATTACTGGAGCTGTTGCATTTCAAAGAAGGGAAAGAGAACCTGAACGTATTTATTGGCAGGCAACCTAAACCGGTCAGGCTAGGTGTGTATTTCTTAATGATATTTTCTATTTACATGTTTGGAGTATTTAACCTGCGGCAATTCATTTACTTTAAATTTTAATAATGATCAGAAGAGGCATAATAAATGCGCTGCTCAGTGGCCTGCTTTTTTTCTTTTCGCTCTATGTTATACAATACATGGTAGACAAAGGATTAAAAATATCGCAGATGCAGTATTATGCCGTCTGGAACGATATCTACGGTTCCCGTATCAATGCTGACGTACTTGTGTCTGGTGATTCTAAAGCCTGGCAACAGGTTTCTCCTCTTATCCTCGATACCACATTGCATGTGAACAGCTACAACATTGGGATCGACGGGTGGTATCTGCCCATGCAGTACGCCCGGCTGAAGATATATTTAAAGCACAACAAAAAGCCGGACTATCTGATCCAGAATGTAGACTTATATTCCTTTTACGACCGGGACGACCTGTTTAACTCCGAGCAATTTCTGCCGTACCTCGATGACACTATTATCAAGAATGTAACTGCCAGATATATTGGCAAATTCACTTTCCCGGAATATTATTTTCCGCTGTTTAAATATAACAATCACCTTCACCTGGTAAAGGAAGGATTATTCTGTTACCTCAATGTAGGTAAGCGGGCAAGTAATAAATTGTATAAGGGTTTTAGCGGAATAACCACAGGCTGGAATAAGGATGTGGAACAACTGGAGCGGAATAATCCCAACGGACTTACACGCGATGTAAAGAGTGATTTGCTGCTTTTATTCGATGATTATCTCGCGTTTTGCAGGTCAAAGGCCATAAAAGTGATCTTTGTTTTTCAGCCGGTATTGTGCGAAGAACTTCCATATGAAAAGAATGCCGCGGAGATCATGAATATCTTAAAGCAATATGCTGCCAAGTACGATATCCCCTATATGGACTATTCAAATGACTCCCTTGGGTACGACAGAAAATATTTTGTTGACTATGCACATCTTAACGCCCGGGGTGCTGAGTTATTCAGTCTTGAATTCGCCCGGGATCTCAAAAATTTGATCAAACCAGTCGTTAGGTAGTTGCCTAAGCACCCGGAAACTCCCGTTTCTGATTAATTTATCGTCAAGAAAAAATTTTTTTCCGCGTCCCGTCTGTAATATATTATGATATACACTTTCTTGTAAATGATGTATAATCAATAATTTTCGCTTCTTTAGTAAAGCAGCTACCATCCTTACTATATTACTATTCATGGCATTGTAGTAATTTATTTTTAGTACCTTATATTGCATAGTACTAAAATAATACTTATTTTTGTCCCGACAACAATCCTGGTCATTGTAAAAATTGAAAGAAAATGAATATCGACAACACTCAAAGCCAAATGAGAAGGGGGATATTGGAGTTTTGCATTTTGTCTGTCATTCGTCGTGGTGAGGCTTACCCAAGCGATATAGTAGAGGAAATGAAGACATCTAAACTCCAGGTTTTGGAGGGCACTTTATATCCCTTGCTCACTCGCCTTAAAAATGCAGGTATGCTCACCTACCGCTGGGTAGAGAGTAATTCGGGGCCACCGCGTAAATATTTTTCGCTGACGGAGCAAGGCACTGCTTTTTACAACGAGCTGGAAGATACCTGGAATGAACTCGCCTATGCAGTCAACGCCTTGAAGAACAAAAAAGACTCACTGCCACCATTAACAAACAGCAATAATTGATCTTCACCCAAATAAAACCAAAATGGAAAAAATTATAAATATCAATTTTCAGGGTAGGGTAATACCGATTGAAGAGACTGCGTACAACAGATTAAAACAATATATTGACAGCCTGCGCACACACTTTGCGAATGAGGAGAGCAGTGATGAGATCATTAATGACATTGAAAATCGCATTGCCGA
>CAYNGS010000198.1:0-5847 GCA_964396625.1 uncultured Flavipsychrobacter sp. | reverse complement strand
AAGTCCTACTGGCTCATCATACATGTCGCTACCCTTACGATAAGCTATGGATTTTTGGGCCTGGCTTTTGTCCTCGGGCTGATCAACCTGGTCGTTTATCTTTTTAAGACAAAGAATAACTATCGCCGTCTTGACATGGTTACCAAGGAGCTCACGCACATCAACGAGATGAATATTACAATTGGTTTGTTCCTGGCTGCGGTTGGTACATTCCTGGGTGGCATATGGGCTAATGAATCGTGGGGTAAGTATTGGGGCTGGGATGCGAAAGAAACATGGGCCCTTGTGATCGTGATCACCTATACTATGGTCCTGCATCTTCGGTTTGTATCGAAAATGAAGGCGGAATACATTTTTAATATGGGATCTGTGCTGGCATATGGCAGCGTGATGATGACATTCTTCGGGGTCAACTACTACCTCTCGAAAGGACTGCATAGCTATGCTTCAGGCGATACGCCTGTATTTCCGCTGTGGGCGTGGGGTGCAATATTTTCGATCCTGACGCTGGTTGTAACCGCCGGATACCGTCAAAGGGCCTTGAATAAGCACCGTATTGCAGACGGTGCATCTACTGAAGCATAAAGCGACGGATCAGATTATAATATTTGCGGTAAACTTTTGAAAACATTTTATGAAAATCTCAATCATTGTGCTCGTGCTTCTCATCTTAGGCTCGCATTGTTGCGTCGCCAAAGGCGATAAAAATGAAGATAAGAACAGGAAGGCCATTGAAAGGGAAGAACAACAATTTCAGAGGAACCTGAGAAAGCATCCGAACGACGCGTCCACCTATCTTGATCACGCGAATAGTCTTGCTGCCATCAACTCAGAAGCTGCAAGAGCCGGAAAGTTCTATCAGGCGGCGCTGAAAATTGACTCGTCCGATGCGGCTGCGTATAAAGAATATGGCAGGTACCTTGCTGAGCGGCTGCATGCTTATGATGTGGCCAGGATAATGCTTGCACGGAGCCTGAAGCTTGCTCCCGATGATCAGGAGGCGGCACGAGACCTTGTATCTGTGGATAAGATACTTGCAATGCAGAACGAAGAAAATAAACTGCGGGACTTCGGTACAACGGAGCTTCGCGAGCTAAACCCAACCATAAATTATGCAAGCAGCACCAAATTTGACTCAATAAAGGCCATCGTCTCTGACCCCGTCAGCAGCTACAACTATGAAAAATTGCTTGCAAGATTTCTTGCTGGTGACAATGACATTACACCCCTGGAAATGTACATGCTCATAGTGGGGTATGCTAAGCAGAAGACCTACAACCCATTCAACTATAATGACATATATGGGCTAAAGGCCCTGGCAGTCTATAGTGTTGATTCAGCCATCAGTAGGGGCAATGAACTTGTAATGACAAATCCGTTGAATCCTTCGCTGAACAGGGAAATGATGTATTACTATCGCAAGAAAGGAGATACCGCAATGGCTATAAAATACCTGGATCGGATAAAACAATATTTTAGCGGCGTGTTATACTCCGTCAATGGTACATGCGAAAAGCCATACGTCGCATTGTGGGCGAAGGAGGAATATAATTTTATTGCCTACCTGGGGTATAAAGCAACTGACACACATTCAATGGGTATGTGTGCCGGACAGATGTCGGAAATAATCGAAGTTCAAGAACCGGCGACACCGAAGGTGGAGAGTATCCACTTCAATGTCGCACTGATTTATATGCAGGCTGTCGGAAAATAGCTCGGTATCAATATTGGGAACCACACAATAGACGCGACCCGTCTATAAAAACCACAAGGTTGGCACTTAATGGTGCCAACCTTACATTTTTATCACTTTTTTTACTGTTCAGATTCCTTTACAGCGCTTTCAGAGCAAGCAATCTCTCCCAATGGTCGTGTACCCCTTCTTTTGCACCTTCCAACAGTAATTCGGCATTATCGTGATTTTGCCTGTCAAGGATACTAAAGCGGGTTTCATCGTACAAGAAGTCCTTTAATGGCATGGATGGGTCTTTGCTATCGATTGAGAATCTTTCGCCCTTTGGTTTTGTTGGATTATATCTGAATAATGGCCAGTAACCGGATTTCACAGCGTTTTGCTGGTGCTCGGCGCCGTGCATCATATCATATCCGTGGGCTATGCAATGACTGTATGCAATTACAATAGAAGTTCCCGGAAATGCCTCTGCTTCCTGCAGCACTTTAACCGTGTGCGCGTCGTTTGCTCCCATGGCTATCTGCGCTACATAGGCTGAGCCATGAGCGATAGCCTGGAGTGCAAGATCTTTTTTGCCGGTCGACTTGCCGTTTACAGAGAATTTTGCGCTCGCTCCAATGGGTGTGGACTTTGATTTTTGCCCGCCGGTATTAGAGTAAACTTCCGTATCAAGAACCAGGATATTTACTTTTTCGCCGGTTGAGAGTACATGGTCCAATCCGCCGAACCCAATATCATAAGCCCAACCATCGCCGCCAATGATCCAATGTGATTTTTTCACAAGATAATCGGCAAGAATATTCAGTTGCTTTGCTTCAAAACTATTGACAGATGAGATTCTCTTTCGTATTTCTTCCACATTCCCGCGCTGTTTCAGGATACCGGCTTCAGTTGTTTGGTCTACAGCCAGGGCTTCGTCGGTGAGGCTTGCTCCTACCACATCGCGCAATTGATTCAATATTATTTTCGCGATGTCCGTCTTCTTATCATAGGCGAGTTTTATACCGAGCCCGAATTCGGCATTGTCTTCAAACAGCGAGTTTGCCCAGGCCGGGCCGCAGCCCTGGTTGTTAGTTGCCCACGGGGTGCTTGGCAGGTTGCCGCCGAAGATCGAAGAGCATCCCGTCGCGTTGGCCACCACCATTCGGTCGCCAAACAACTGGGTAAGCAACTTTATATAAGGTGTTTCGCCGCAGCCGGAGCATGCACCCGAAAATTCAAACAGGGGCTGAAGGAATTGCGTGCCCTTGACTGTGTTTCTGTTAATGCGCGTCCTGTCGACCTCAGGCAACGATAGGAAGTACTCCCAGTTCTTTATTTCGGCTTCTTTCAATGGCAGTTGTTCCTGCATATTTATAGCCTTGTGCCCCGGAATTGCCTTGCTTTCTATCGGACAGTATTCAACGCAAAGGTTGCAGCCTGTGCAGTCTTCCACGGACACTTGCAAAGTGTAAGCCTCGGTAGCCTTATCGAACTCCTTACCTATAGGGTCGGTGAAGTGGAATTGTGCCGGTGCGTTGGCCAGGTTCCCTTTATCATAGACTTTGCAACGGATTGCGGCATGCGGGCAGATCAGAAAACATTTGCCACATTGGGAGCACAGGTCAGCATCCCAAACGGGTACTGTGTCTGCGATATTCCGTTTTTCCCATTTGGTGGTAGCTACAGGGTATACACCATCCAGTGGAAACGCGCTCACCGGGAGCTCGTCGCCTTCAAAAGCCATTATTTTAGCTAACACATTTCTTACGAAATCAGGAGCCGAATCCGGCACCATTTTTTCGCTCTCTATCGACCCGATAGATAATTTGCTGTGGTCAATTTTATGAAGATTGGCTATGGTCTGGTCTACAGCGGCGTAGTTTTTCAACACTACTTTCTCGCCTTTATCCGAATAGGTCTTCTTGATCGCATCTTTTATCTTCCCGATTGCCTCTTCTTTTTCGAGAATCCCTGAGATGGCGAAAAAACAGGTTTGCAATATTGTATTGATTCGTGATCCCATTCCTGTTTCGCGGGCTACCCTCGACGCATTGATCACGTAAAAATTCAGTTGCTTGTCTGCGATCTCTTCTTGTATATTGTGTGGCAGATGCTCCCACACTTCCCGGGTTTCAAACGGTGCGTTCAGGAGGAACGTCGCGCCTTTCTCTGCGTCTTTCAAGACATCATATTTGTTCAGGAAGCTGTAGTTATGACAGGCTACGAAATTTGCCGAGTTGACTATATAAGAAGATAATATCGGATTCTTTCCAAAACGCAGATGTGACACCGTTAAAGAACCTGATTTCTTTGAGTCATACACAAAATACCCCTGCACATAATTGTCTGTTGTTTCGCCTATGATCTTGATCGAGTTTTTATTGGCGCTGACCGTGCCATCGGCTCCCAGGCCAAAAAATAGCCCGCGGAACAGATGCTGTTTGTCAAGCGAAAATGATTTGTCATAGTCAAGGCTCAGATGGGTAACGTCATCTTCAATGCCGATAGTGAAATGTTTTTTTGGGCGGTCTTTCTTTAATTCGTCGAATATGCCTTTGACCATGGCTGGATTAAATTCTTTCGACGCGAGCCCATATCGGCCCCCGGTGATTGTGAGTTTATCGCCCGGCCATTCCTCGGCTACCGCATTGATCACATCCATGTAAAGCGGTTCCCCTATGCCGCCCGGTTCCTTACAGCGGTCCAGCACACTGATTTTTTGCGCCGATGATGGTATGGCTTTTACAAATTCGCCAACATCAAAGGGGCGGAACATCCTGACATATATATATCCGACCTTTTCGCCATCGGCATTTATGGCATCGACGGTCTCATGAACCGCATTTGCACCTGATCCCATTATAACAACGATGCGATCAGGCGACTTGTGGCCGTAATATTCAAACAGCCTGTAGTGCCTGCCGGTTAGCTCGCCGAATTTTTGCATTTGTTTTGTAACAATGGCCGGAACATTCAGGTAGTATGGGTTGCCGGCCTCGCGGCTCTGAAAAAAAACATCGGGGTTTTGTGCCGTACCACGGATCGAGGGCTGATCCGTCGACATCGCCCGTTTTCTGTGGGTGATGATATCATCTTCGTCTATCATCTCCGCTATTACCTCGTCTGGTATCACGTTCACTTTCGTAAGTTCATGCGATGTTCGGAAGCCATCAAAAACATTCAGAAATGGTATTTTGGACTTCAGAGTAGCCGCCTGCGCTATCAAAGCCATGTCCATGGCTTCCTGCGAATTTCGTCCAAAAAGGAATGCCCAACCCGTCTGACGCACCGACATTACATCGGAATGGTCGCCGAAGATGGAGAGGGCATGTGTGGCGAGTGAACGGGCTGCGATCTGGAATACTGTTGGCAGATGCTCACCGGCTATTTTATACATGTTCGGTATCATGAGCAGCAAGCCCTGTGAGCAGGTGAATGTTGAGGACAATGCACCGCCCTGTAGCGACCCATGAACGGCTCCAGCGGCGCCACCTTCGCTTTGCATCTCTATAATGCGCGGCACCACACCGTATATATTTGTTTTTTTGTCGGCTGACCACTCGTCACAAAATTCGCCCATTGCCGACGAGGGTGTGATGGGGTAGATAGCACAAACTTCATTTGTTTTGTAGGCAATGTAAGCCGCAGCTTCATTGCCATCCATAATTTGAATTTTTTCAGACATTTTAATACGTTTTAGCATTTACGGAGCTTCAGGTCAGACCGGGTCAGATTTTTAGTTCCTTCCACACCAGCGACTTCAACTGTCCGGCAGCTGAGAGGCATCCGGCAACATTTTCGACACTAAGGCAGTACCGGCCATCGCAGTTTTTATGGTCCTCATCCTTGCACTCTATGCTGGTGACATTAACAGTACTGAACGCTTTATTTATCCCGATGCAATCTGAAAGCAGGTCGCTCAAACTGGCATTGATACCAGGGTTTGCTGAATGAGCAAACAAATACAGACGCATGATTTGTTTCATTGAATTTCGAATGGCATTGCATGCAGAGAGGGTTACTACGTCTTCATGGGGGCGGCTTAACTCGTTCTCAGCTTTTAATAGCTCCCTGTTTGCAGACTGTAAAGAGTAGAAGATTTCATCTGTAATCATAACCTAGGTATTTTATGCTAACAAACCTACCTAAACGCCCAGCCTGAAAATATGACG
>CAYNGS010000197.1:0-5849 GCA_964396625.1 uncultured Flavipsychrobacter sp. | reverse complement strand
AGCGCACCTACGGCGCGCGGCCGTCGGCGGTATTTGGGCTACGAAGCTTTTGCCGCCTACGGGGCAATAACGTTACCGATGAAGACAGATTGTCTTAACCAGCATTACCGACATATATTAATAAAAGACCAGCTTATGAAATATGCGCTATTGATTATTGCGACCCTGGCTGTGCTGCTGCCCGCCTGTAAGAAAACCAGTAAAACGACGACCTACATGAGTACGGGCACGATAATGGGCCCGGAACCTTTTATGACGCCCTGTGATGCGCAGTACTGGATAAAGATAGATGACAGTACTGCTGGCAGAACATTTGATACGTTGCCTGCCGGCAGTGGCATTAACCCGGCGCTGGCTACTCCGTCGAGCCCTATTCACGTAAAACTGAACTGGCACAATACAGGAACCTGCCTGAGGGTAGTTATAGACGCGGTTGAAAAGACGGATTAAGAGGTCCTACTTTTCTTGCGCAATCACAATCCTGCACGAAATGGCGCGCCCGGCATCATTTGCTATGCGTATCCAGTAATTGCCCGGCGGGAGACCTGCTGTTGTGAAATTAATGCTGCCGCCGGCTTGTGTGGCCACAAAGTGGCGGCTCACATCCACGCCCAAATTATTGAACACCTTAACAGACGAAAATGCTCCGAACGAAAGATCGGCCTGAACGGTAAAGTTGCCTCCGGCAGGGTTGGGGAAAACCCTGGTTGAGCCTGCAGCCAATGGCGACAAGATATGTCCCAAAGAAATATCGGTATCAGGAAGGGCTGTTACAGAAAAACAAATGGTACTGTCGCTATGGTTAGCCGAAGTGTCTGTGATACTGGTATATATGCCAGCGGTAACATCGACAATAGTTGTCGTTAACGTCTCGGAATTGGAGAAAGCAAAGGACGTAACTGAAACAGGCGTGACCGTGGTGCTAACGGGATTCTGAAGACAACCGGCTGTATCGCCGATCGTCTTTACAAAGTAAAAATCTTCAAGCCCCAGTCCGTAACCCATGCTGACGCCTGCAAATGCAATACCGTTGTGAGCCGTTGCGACTGCGCATACGGCAGAACTGTGAAAGTTAGTATCGCCATAGGCAACCGAGGAAACAAGAGCGCCGGCCGTATCGGTCTTAACAACATATGCGTTGGTTATGCCCGTAGTGAAGAACGAAGACGACTCACCAAAGAGCGCATAGCCGTTGCCCAGATCGAGCATAGCGTGTGCGAAGTCGCCGGTGGCGCCCCCATATGTTTTACTCCAGATCACGTTGCCGCTGAGGTCGGTTCGCATAAGCAGCATATCTGCTGCAGTGCCGCTGCCCACCAGTTGGCCGCCGATGATGTATCCATTGTCTATATCATAACCGCCCACGCCGCGTGAATTGTGCGTATCGGCATATGCCCTGGTCCATTGCAGCGTACCGGTACTGTCTGTTTTGATAGCAAGCACAAAATAATCGTGTGTAGGGATAAAGTACGAATCGCCGGTGATGAGAAACCCACCATCGGCGGTGATGGTAACAGCAGTTGCAACGTCGGTCATAGCAGCGTCGCCATTGTACCCCTTGCTCCAAATGGTGTTGCCGGAGCTGTCAATTTTCACGAGGAACACCTCATAGTCTTCTGCAGCGGTATAGGTCTTTCCACAGATGACAAATGCATTCTCATTTATTTTCCTGATCACACCACCCCACTCGTTCGCATGCATAGTATAGGTTTTGTTCCAAATGATATTGCCGGCAGTATCTATGTGCAGCAAGCTTGCCACGCTGGCATTGGTGGAAGAGTTGACGGTATTGCCGAAAATATAATAGCCGTTTGCACCTTCCTCGATAGAGAACGCGCCTTCGTCCTGGCCTACGGATCCATATATCCTGGACCACACCACATTTCCTGCGGCGTCTGTTTTAATAACATACATTTCCTGTCTTGTGGTCATCAATGCTACGTCGATGACGGTGAGCGTGCTGCCAGCAAGGAGGTAACCGCCTCCGGCCAGCTCCCTGACCGCGTAGACAAGGTCTGTATTGTCACGGCCAAATACTTTCTCGAACTTGTACAGGTTTGTAGCTGATGCGGACGATGCCTGAAGTAAGCACATCAGTGCAATGACAATGCTGAAAGCCGATATTTTTTTCATGGTGTTTTCCGGGGTTTGGTGCAACTTTATCCGACTCAAAATTAATGCCAGACCGCAGTGAAAAACAGGTGAAAAAAGGGTGATAAATATGTCGAAAACGGGCCGTGGGCGCCGAATTATTAACCGAAATGATATTTACTGTGATGCGCGGAACCGATTCATTGGCGGAAACAACGTCAGTGTGTCGTAAAACACAGATGGCGAGGCTTGCGTTGGCAAATGTTTACATCCTGATTTGCTCACTATAGTCAAGTGCTACCCGCGCCGCGTTTGCGTAAAAACTACTGTAAACGTTAACAGCAAATATCGCATGCTTACGCAACGCACAATAAAGACAGATATTGCATACACGCACACAGCCGAGGTTTACTAAAAAAACATTATTATTGGTTTCTAAATTAAAATCTATGTCACGTGATGCTTTTCTACACGAAGTATTGTATCCGGCTTTGTTTATCATCGTTGCTTATGTAGCTATGCGTGCAACGGGAATGATTGGAAAATCGAAAAAAAAATAAATCGCAGAAATAATGATAGCGACAAAAGGATATGCTGCACGAAATGCGGCGGATGCACTGACCCCATTTGACTTTGCGAGACGGGAGCCGGGCCCAAGAGACGTGCAAATAGAAATATTTTACTGTGGTGTGTGCCACTCTGATCTGCACCAGGTACGCAATGACTGGGCCGATACGTGGGGACCGACTGCGTACCCGCTGGTGCCAGGCCACGAGATAGTGGGACGTGTAACGAGCACAGGCGACAAGGTAAAAAAGTTTAAAGCAGGAGATGCAGTCGGCGTGGGTTTCCTTGTCGATTCGTGCCGCGAGTGTAATCATTGCCGCGAGGGACTGGAGCAGTTTTGCAGCAACGGATCGACGGGAACGGTTGGCAGCCCGGATAAGCATACCGGCGGCGTGACCTATGGCGGCTACTCGAAACTGATCGTAGTGGATGAGGACTTTGTGCTGCGGGTGCCGGAGGCATTACCGCTGGCGAATGCTGCGCCGTTGCTTTGTGCGGGCATCACCACTTACTCAGCGCTGCGCCACTGGAAAGTGGGTGCGGGCCACAGCGTTGCCGTACTGGGCCTGGGTGGCCTCGGACATATGGCGGTGAAGTTTGCCGCGTCGTTCGGGGCAGATGTGACCATGCTGAGCCGGTCGCCGGAGAAAGAAGAGGATGCACGCCGCCTGGGAGCACATCATTTCGTGCTTACAACCGGAGGGGGCAAACTAATGGAGCTTGCCGGGAAATTTGATTTTATCGTTGATACCGTATCTGCGCCCCATGACTACAATATGTATCTAAAGATGCTGAAGGTGGACGGCGTGATGATGTGCCTTGGGGCGCCATCGAAACCGTTCAGTGTAATGGGGCACCTGCTCAGCGGCAGCCGCAGAAGCCTGGCGGGGTCTTCGATCGGAGGGCTGCGCGAAACACAGCAAATGCTGGACTACTGCGGCGAACATAACATTGCTGCTGATGTGGAACTGACGGATATAGCCCGCATAGACGAGGCCTACAAGCGGATGGAGCGCGGCGACGTAAAGTACCGTTTCGTGATTGACATGGCAACGCTTTAGCCCGCAAACGCGAGGGGGAACTTATTTGTTCTTTGCCTCCATGCTGAGCGTAGCATGGGGCACCGCCCGCAGCCTTGCTTTGTCGATAAGCTTGCCGGTGACACGGCAAATACCGTAGGTCTTGTTCTTAATACGGATCAGGGCGTTCTCGAGGTTGTTGATGAACTGCACCTGGCGAGCGGCCAACTGTCCCTGTTGTTCCAACTCGAGTGCGGCGCTGCCATCTTCGGTATTGAACCGGACGTTGCTCTCGGCGCTGTCGTCCTTACCCCTCATCTGCGACTGCAGGAACTGCAGCTCCTTGCGGGCCGTCTCAATACGGGCAGTGATGAGCACACGGAACTCCTCAAGGTCTTTGTCGCTGTACCTGTAGAGCACTTCCTTGTTTTCAGCAGTTGGGGAGGTCGGTATTATGTTGATCTTCGAAGATTTATTATTGTCTTTGATCGGAGTTGCGTTGTTTTGTTTTGCCACTTTCACACGGTTTATCAGGGCGCAAAAATAAGGATTATAAGATAAAAGCAGATGCTAATTTTACATATTGTCTTTAATGATAACTGGAAAATAATATAGTTGAATGCATTGACACAGTTGCATAAAAAACAAGGAGTTAAACGTTATAAAAACTTTTCGGCACGATTTTGAACCTACCTACGCGATACATTTTTAAACCACCATTAAACGACTTAAAAAAAACGCGCTATGAACGAGGATATTATAATTAACATCAGGTTTAAAAACGAAGAGTTCAATTTTGACGCAAGGCTGGTGACCGCGGGCTACACGCACAAATTCGTTGTTATGATAAACGGCCTGGAAGTTATCTACGAGCCCGATGAAGAACGGAATTACCGGGCGATCATCAACACCGCAAATGCCGAGTCGATCTCTGATCTCGACAAGGTGCTGATAAAACTGGTGGGGGAGAAAATACAGTCGATCTGAGCAGAAAAAGAGGTTTGCTTCAATTAATCCGGGTGATATTAGTTGCGTAACATAAAAATCAATTATTACCTTTGGATACAAACCCTCTATATGTCTACAAACCGCTATCAACTCTTTTTAATGGCTTTTTTGGTCATTTCTTTTTCCTCGTCGATATCATACGGACAACTAAACTGGCGGTGGGGCGCAACCGGCAGTTACGTGGCTGAGGCATATCCAGTAGCAACGGATAAAAAAGGTAACGTATTTGGCTGTGGCGTCAATACCAGCGGATTAATATCGTCTTTTGGCGGCTTCACAGTCCCCGGCACAGGCTACCAGTCTATCTGGGTGAAATATAATATGGCCGGCGTGGTACAATGGGCAGGCGGCACATCGGCAGGTGGCACTTCTGTCTTTGACATAACTACTGACACCGCGGGCAACCTAATCGTATTTGGTGGGTTCAATACGCCGACTATGCAGGTGGGTTCTTTTATTCTGACCAATTCATACAGCAGCTTTAACGTTCAATACTTTCTGGCTAAAGTAAGTCCGTCGGGTACGGTGCTGTGGGCTGTAAAAGATGGTAACCTTGCTTTTGCATACTCCGACGCTTTTTTCGGATCACTGCGAAAATTCGGCGGGGTTGCAACCGACGACTCCGGGAATATATACATTGCGGCGGGCTACCGGATGCCGAGCATATCGATCGGAGGCCACACATTGACGAATGCGGATGCGAGCGGCACGACGGCTGACATATTCGTTGCAAAGTATAGCCCGGCGGGCACGGTTGTATGGGCCACTTCCATCGGCGGGACGGATGATGATTACTGCCTTGATATAGCCGTAACGCCGCAAGATAGTATATACATAACCGGTGGCTACAGGTCTTCATCAATGACATTCGGGCTTTCTACTTTGAGTAATACTTATTCAAACCCGCGCGCATTCATTGCCAAATTATCTCCGGACGGAACACCGCTGTGGGCGCAGGCATCGGGAGACAGCGGCGGCGCATATGGCGTGGGGCTGAAAAGTGATAATTCAGGAAACTTATACATGGGTGGTAATTTCGCAGATGCCTCTATCACGTTCGGATCAACAACGTTTACGCGAACATTCCCCGCCGCTGCGCCAAACTTTGCTTCCTTCGTAGCGAAATATATACCAGGTGGCACTGTTGCTTGGTGCAAAACAGAT
>CAYNGS010000196.1:5395-5850 GCA_964396625.1 uncultured Flavipsychrobacter sp. | reverse complement strand
ATAGTTCGGGTATCTGCTCGCTGAGCATGACACTGAACGGGTTGATGAGCGCCTGAAAGTATAGCTCGCCCCATCCTTTTTCGAAATAGGAGAAATACATGCTACGGTAAACATTAAAGGTGAAAAAAATTGCGTAGTACGTTTGGCGTAAACGCAGGTCTTATGAAGCAGCAGACGCTGATGGCTAATAATAATTATTTCGCTTAGGGTTGCTGCTCCAGCCAATGGCATCACCTTGCGGCGCCGACTCGCCGGTAGTATCTGCATAAGGCCAGCCATCCGGCGCTGCCTGGCCGGCCATGATGCTTTTCAACGCAGTGATCGCATCCTGGTAAGCTGTGCGGTAGGCAGTAAAATCTATACCGGCGTTCGACAGCCGTAACAGGTGCCAGCAGGCAATGTCCTTCACCAGGCTTTTTAAGTATTCATCGTGCACAGTGGCAGATGCAACGTCT
>CAYNGS010000196.1:0-5385 GCA_964396625.1 uncultured Flavipsychrobacter sp. | reverse complement strand
CAAACAACTGCACCAGGTCATAACGGCCAAGGTACATTTTGGTCTCCTGTATAGCTGCGTTAATGGCGCTGTCTGTTATTGTGCTGTCGGCACGGGTGATCTCGTTAATGATCTCGGCATAGATATTCGTTGCGAGATCCGCTTGTGTAATGATAGGCATTTTTAGAATCCTTGATAGGTGAAAGGTTATTGTGATGGCTTTCAGCGCGCCCTGAAATGTCCGGTCACATTATTGCAATTTTTCGCGTTGCGTCATTCGTCGTCTTTATCTTTTTTCTTTGGCGTTTTATCTTCATCCCCGTCATCGTCGTCATCGTCATCCTTGCTCTTTTTTGGTGTTGCCTTCGCAGCGCCCGGTTTTTTTGGTGCGGTCTTTTCTTCTTTTTCCAGTTCCTCGGCTTCGGCATTGTGTTTGACACCGACTATCTTTTTCGTGCCGCGATCAAAGGTAACCTCGTAAACATTTGTTGAGTTATCTCCAATATCCTGGCGGATATAGCCTACAAGTGTTTTTTTGCTGGCCTCATCATCCATATCTCCCGAAGTGTCGACCACGGCAACGACCTTTACCGGCATCTTATTGGCTTTCTGTAGATTAGGTATCTTCATTCGCTCTGCGCTATACTCCGGAAGTGACAGCATCTGCCGGTGAAAAATTGCGATGTCGCTTTTGTCTTTGATCCTTGTGGTGCGGGCGGCATTTTTTTCATCTTTGTCTTCACGGGTCATTTTTTCTTTTTGGGCAAAAGAAATCAGGGACAGTGCCATGCAGAGAAGTGTCAGTGTTGCTATCTTTTGTTTCATTGTCATTTGGTCTCCGTTCAAATTTCGGATTTTAAATTGTAAAAAAGCGCCTGTTGTGTTAATTTATTAGCCAATTGGTACGTTCATGGACCGCACACGATTGCTTGAACAGCACTGGTCAAAGCCTGTTCCCGTTTACCGGTTTCGGAAAAGGAATGATCCCTCCACCTACGCCCTGCACTTCTTTTTCACCAATCACCCAGATAGCGCCCTCCACTGCGTCGGGCCCGTCGTCGTGCGCACGGCTGCCGGGAGCGAACGCCACAAACTGCTCCACCAGCCGCTGCATGTGCGGATTCTGCTTCTCCACTTCATTGAGGTAAAGCTGGCCATTGCGATGCAGCGGCTCCAGAAGGCTTTCAATCCTCATGAATTTATCGGGCTTCTTGCGCTTGTCTGGTGTGAGTGGAATATTGCGTCCGTGTTCGCGGGCGGCGCCACTCACTTCTTTCCTGATAACATCCTGCATAAATACCTCCTCCATATAATAGTAACAACACAAGCTGCCAACGATGTTCATAATGTTGTAGTGCCATTGTATCATAGAGGCCGTTGTTGCCTGCTCCAGATAACACTTGATGATGTGAAACTCATCATTCCATTTACCCACGAGTATTGTTGCCTTGTAATCGCCGGTGTCTTTGTAAGAAGGGTCGGTGTAGCATACCAGGAATTTATAATCGCTTAGCGGCATTGCTGGCTTGAAGGCCATTTTCTTAAACACAGTCCCTTCTGTAAGGGGGTTGTTAAAATACTCTTTCTGGGCTGCAGCGTAGCTTTTCTGGGTCAGCACCCGGTCGATATCCACCTCGGTGTTTTTCTCCGGCCACGATGAGCGTCCGTCTTGGTCCCGAATGTTTATCTCGTCTACGTGATCGGCCTGCCGGGTAGCACGCTCAATGCAACAATTTACTGCTATTCTGTTGCCGCAAAAAATGATGGTTGTGGGCTGCGACACAGATCTTGTTCCGATTGCCGCCTCTTCTATCCATCGCCATCTTTTGGCAATGATCTCGGGGTTGAGACAGTCGGCGTCGGTATCCACATCGTCAAACAATATTACATCCGGCCGTACTTCCTCATTTCTTGTGCCCCGCGGACTCTGGCCTGCCCCGAGGGCGCGGAAAGCAACACCTTGCTGGGTAATGAATTCACTTGCCTGCCAATTGCCAACACTCTCCTGGGGGCCGTAATCCTGAATGATACGCTTATTGTGTTTCAGGTTGGCCTTGTACGGCATCAGCAGACGGGTGGCATTGTCGAGGCTATTGCTTACGAGCAGGATATACCGTTTCCGGTGCGTGCCGCCAGCATCCCCCATTTTTTGTGCATCAGCAGCGACAGGATGGCCGACCAGAGCAAGATACAGCGCCTCCATCATTGTGCGGGTGCTCTTGGCCAGCTCGCGGCTCCACATGCGCACTTCGTACCACTCGGTATTTCCAAGTATGCGCCGGGTCGCCTGCCTATGAAAAGCTGCAGGCGGTGCATAAACGTAGCGGGGGAAGTAATACTTAAACCATTCCTCAGGATCCGATTCCAGCCTGCTTACTCTCTCCTCCTGTTCCTCGTCCGTTTCATTCGTATCAATATCCGTCGACGCAAGTATCTCCTTTACCAGTTCGTTCCAACGGGCTACATATTGTTTCTCAAGTATCGTCATAACTCCTCATGCCGGTTACAAATATTCGCGTTTACCGGCGCACTTTTGTTTTTAACAAATCGTTGTCATCCCCATGATACCCAGGTAAATTATGCAGCCAGTCTTTGCTTTACAAAAGCATCGAACTTTAAGGTTACAGCCTTAGTGAGCGCGATATCTTTTCGCCTGAGCCAGGTAACAAATAATTCAGCCACTTCGATAATCTGGCAAATGGTTACGTCAGCTTCAAGATTTTTGATGGCAGCGGTGTACTTTACTACGAGATCGACTTCCTTTGTATTGATCTCACCGGGATTACCGGCAAGTTTTTGATTGATATTCTCGAGCTGGTTGTAGAAATATTCCAGTTGCCGGGTCTTTGAGATCAGCGATGAACGCTTTACGCTGTCCCATGCACCTTCAATGATCCAATTTCGAACGGTGGCCTCCTCTACACTTACGGTAAGGGCGACATCCCTGATCGTTTTGTCTTGCCTGGTATAAAGTGAACGTGCCCACTCCCTTCGCTCGTCATAATTCAATTCTTCAGTCATTTGATAAGAATTACAGGTGATTAATTGCGTTTTATCGTACAAAAACATCGATTTGCAGCACAAAGGTGAAGCACTTTTTCGAGAAGGGCAATTAAACCATATATGATAAGACGCCTGTGTGTTATGGTGGTACGGAAAACGTACTATGATAGAATTTTTCCGGACCAAAAAAGACAGCTTCTTAATTGAATGCCGCGGAGATAAGTATTACGACGACTAATAAACTCATAAGTGGCCAAAACGGAAGTGAAACGAATTATTATTTATCAAGTTGTGATTACAAATCGTAATGCGATTAGACTCAACGGTAACTGCGATTTTGATCTTTGCGCTGGCACTCAATTGTTAAATTAATAGAAAAAACCAACGCAAGGTTCGTTTGGCTCGTCTATTAAAGTAAGGACGCTCTTTATTTTATTCTTTAACCCTAAAAACGAAAACTATGTTTTTTACAAGAACGCATAGGTATGATTCGTCGATACCTAAGAAAGATTTCATTAACCGGCTTACCGGCGACAGAGTAAACATTCACAATTTAGACTTTGAGGTTTTCGCCAAGGGACCATCTTTGAGCATTATACCCCATGCCGAGGATGTGAACGCTATCAAAACCCTGCCTATTACGCACGTAGACCTTATGGAAGAGGGCGACAAAACGAAAGTGGTGATCACCTCGAAGATGCGACGGATAGACGCCGGTGGCCCATTGCTGATCACAACATTCTGTTCGTTTCTGCTTATTGCCTCGCTTTTTCTTCTATTTTTCGAGAGAGAGCCACTGATAACCTATACGCTGCTGGGGATAGGCTTGTTCATTTACGCCGTATTTTATGTACGGATGCAGATGGGCTATTTCGACTACGTGCGCAAAATACAGACCTACATCAAAAACCGACTGCAGGATAACCCACTCGCCTGAAGTGAGCGTTTTAGTTGGTCTCGGGTTCAAACTCAAGTACCGCTGAATTCATGCAAAACCTCTGATAAGTGGGCGCAGGCCCATCGTCGAAAATATGCCCCAGGTGGGAGTCACACCTGGCACAGAGTACTTCGGTTCGCTTCATGCCATGCGTTGTATCGTTCTCATAACGAACACTTCCGGGGCCGAGGGCCTGATAGAAGCTGGGCCAACCGCAACTACTTGCGAATTTCGCGTCTGAGATGAAAAGCGGGTTACCGCAAACAGCGCAATAGTAAGTTCCTTTTGTATCGGTTTTCCAATACTTTCCTGTAAAGGCCCATTCGGTGCCTTTTTCGCGGGCGATATTATATACGTCTGCAGGTAAAATCTTTTTCCACTCGGCGTTGCTCACCTGCAGATGGGCGGTGTCTGTGCGGGAATAATACGGGTTGTTTTTGTGCTCGCTCATAACATTCGATTTTTTTGAGTTCTTGCAACTAAGTAAAACGGCGCTGATGGCAACGATAACAATATTCCATTTAAGCATAGCCAATAGATCAGTAAAAATAAATAAACGTACAGACAATCTTCGCGGTTTCCGAACTTTGCACTTTTAGAACTTTATTAACTTATCAGCGAATAATGACCGAAAATTCCTTCCATAATAAATGTGTAATAACAAAAGGAGTGGTGAACGATGCGCAGGCGTTGACTGATTTAAGCATAACTACATTCCGGGACACTTTTGGCGCACAAAACAAAAAGGCTGACATGGACAAATATATTGCTGACGAAATGAACCTGGGAAAACTGACTGCTGAACTCAATGACTCAAACAATATTTTTTTCCTGGCCCGTTGTAATGAGCTCATTGCCGGCTATGCTAAACTACGTGTGAACAAGGAGCCCGTGGAGCTGATAAATTACAATGCGCTTGAGATAGAGCGGATATATGTTTTGCAAAAGTGCCTTGGTAAAAAAATAGGGGCGGCCTTAATGCAGCATTGCCTGAACTATGCAAAAGCGGGGCAGCACGATGTGGTGTGGCTGGGAGTTTGGGAACACAACGACCGGGCGGTGGCGTTTTACAAACGGTTCGGGTTTGAGCTGTTCGGCTCGCATGAGTTTCGTTTAGGCGACGATATTCAGACCGATGTGCTGATGATGAAAAAACTATAGAGCCAACCATGGGAATCGAACCCACGACCTACAATTTACGAAACTGTTGCTCTACCAGCTGAGCTAGGTTGGCTGTTCAAAGGCACAAATTAAATCACAACGACCTCATAAAAGTCTTTTTTATCGAAATATTTTTGAGCCAAAAGCTGCAATTCTTTTGCCGTGACCGCCTTGTAAATATTGATATTATTATTGAAATAGTCTTCGGTAAATCCGTTCAGTATCAAGGTACGCCAACGCTGGAGTATCGAAAAAGGACCATCAAGGTCGGCGAGCAAGCCCCCGAGCAGATAATTCTTAACCAG
>CAYNGS010000195.1:0-5863 GCA_964396625.1 uncultured Flavipsychrobacter sp. | reverse complement strand
CAAACAGCAGGTATAGTACCCAGAATCAGCGAAGGTGGCATATCTACAACCACGTTTATGGTTATAGTAGAGCTTCCGCCGTTGCCATCGTCAACATTGATGGTAAACTGGTCGGGACCGGCATAGCCAGTATTAGGTGTATATGTAAGACCGATAGGAGCTGTAATACCACCGGTTGGCCCTGTTGTATTCTGAGTAGTGAAACCAGGACCGGTAAACCCGTCAAGCGTACCCGCCGCAGGTCCGGTAACGATACTCCATGTTTCTGTCTGATTCGTGTCCGGATCACTAACAGTTAAATACGAAGTAAGGCTTACAGCTGCGGTATTCTCGCATACCAACAACTGAGTGTTAACTGTAACAAATACCGGTGCAGTGTTAGGCGTGGCCTTACTGACAAATGGCATGCTAATTAACAATATACCAGCAAACAGGAAAGACCGTACGAAACGATTTCCTTTTACATTTTTTTTAGTATTTGCTGGTCGAGAGTAAAGTTTTCCTGATCCCATATCAATATAGTTTATGAAATAATGCCGAAAAATAGTAAAAAAACAATCAACAATAGCTATTTTATCTTTTTTTTTAAAAAAAAATTCGTTTGGATATGTTCACTTCTTTTTAAAATACAACGACAATAAAGCCATTTAGTGCCGCTAAAATACCATTTTCTTTTTCATTTCCTCATTTTCGTTTCACTATTTAATTATTATCGTTCAAAAGGCCCGCCAATCCTACAAAGGCAATTTTTTTGTGTTATATCGATTGTGATCTTAACTTCCCGTTTAAAAAAGGAAATATTACCTTACTTCAAAAAAAATATGGGAATTCAGCCTTTTGAATTTGAATTTGCCTACCTTTGCGCCCCTGGCAAGTCTTATACGGCCAGCTCCTGCTGAATCCCCCAGGACAGGAATGTAGCAAGGGCGGGCGGTTGTAGCGGTGCGATGTGAGTAACTTGCCAGTTTTTTTATTTTTTGTTCACACCTTATTCACTTTTAGTACCACTCCTGTTTTTGCGCCTGCCAATAGCTAAAGTTTTGACTAACTTTACGCCAGAAAATAATATTTACATGAAGTTTTTTATAGACACTGCAAATCTTGCACAGATAAAAGAGGCGCACGACCTCGGTATACTCGATGGGGTAACCACCAACCCCTCACTGATGGCCAAAGAAGGCATCAAGGGTCACGACGCTGTTATGGAACACTACCGTAACATTTGCGAAATGGTGAACGGGCCGGTAAGCGCTGAAGTGCTCGGCACCACGTTTGAAGGCATAGTTGAGGAGGGCAAAAAACTCGTCAAGATACACAAGAATATAGTGGTAAAAGTGCCGATGATAAAAGACGGCATCAAAGCGATAAAATGGTTTACGGACAATGGTATCCAGACGAACTGCACGCTTGTTTTTTCCGCAGGCCAGGCGATCCTTGCAGCCAAGGCGGGCGCTACTTACGTCTCTCCATTTATAGGACGTATAGACGATAGCGGCTGGGATGGCGTACAGGTGATCGAACAGATCGTGAGCATTTACAATTCGCAAGGTTTTATGACCGAGGTTTTGGCCGCATCGATCCGCAACCCTTTGCACATTGTGCGTTGCGCAGAGGCCGGCGCAGACGTCTGTACATGCCCATTGTCGTCGATCCTCGGCCTGCTCAAACATCCATTAACGGACATTGGACTGGAACAGTTTCTTAAGGACGCCAAAGCCATGCAATAGACTTTTAAAGGGCGAGATAGAACGGCGCTAAGAGTGCTGAAAATTCTTCAGAATAGCTTTCTCCATTGCCCCGGATTATTAAAGTCTGCTCCACAAGGGCAGACTTTTTCTTGCTCCATATTCCCACTACCCTCTTCACGTCTGCGCCAGGCCGGTGCATGACAGACAACCTTGCAGTTTCATGCCATCCTGTTTTTTTGCTCAGCGATGAGAATAGTAAATACTCGGGATGCGGCAACAAAATGGAAACATAACCGCTCTCTTCCAGATTATCGTCCATCACTTTCAGCAACTCATCGTAACCGAGCGATAAATTATGCCTCGCCAATATCTTCTTTGGGTCGTCACTTGCCAGGCTGTTATTGAAAAATGGAGGGTTTGTAATTATCAGATCATATTTACAAGTGGACGAAAAATTGCGGGCATCTCCTGTCACAACAGAAAGCCTTTCTCCCCAACCTGAGTGGTAAAAATTATCGCAGGCCTGCTTTGCTGTTTGCTCATCCAGTTCAAGAGCGTCGATAAAAATATTTGGGTCCCTTTGTGCCAGCATCAGCGCCAGCAACCCGGTTCCGGCACCCACATCCAGCACCCGCTTAACTCCCGCATCTATCGGCGTCCATGCGCCCTGTATGCAGGCGTCTGTGGTCACTTTCATGGCACACAGTCCCTGCTCTATCGTAAATTGTTTAAACCGGAAATAAGAATTGCTCATTGCCATGTTGCCCGCGCTGTGGGACTTGCTGTAAGGTCTGTAAATTTCCCCTCCAGGTATTTGTGATAGCCGGTGATACCTATCATCGCGGCATTGTCGGTGCAATATTCAAAACGCGAAATATATACTGTCCATCCGAGTTGGTCACCGGTTTCTTTTATAGCCTTGCGCAGGCCGCTGTTGGCTGATACGCCACCGGCAATGCCGACGTGCTTTATGTCGAGCGTCTTCGCCGCCTTCTTCAATTTCGTCATCAGCATATTTATTATTGTATGCTGCACCGAGGCACAAATATCATTGATGTTTTTCTGGACAAAATCAGCATCATTTTTTTTCTGTGCCTGCAGAAAATAGAGCACTGATGTTTTGATTCCGCTGAAACTAAATTCATAATCCTTCATTTCGGACATCGGAAATTTGAATCGCAATGGGTCGCCATCTGCAGCATACTTGTCTACGAGTGGCCCGCCCGGATACGGTAAGCCAAGCATCTTCGCCACCTTGTCAAATGCCTCGCCGGCAGCATCATCTATCGTTTCACCCAGCACTTCCATATCCAAGTATTCCCTACACAAAACGATCTGCGTATGCCCACCCGAAACCGTCAGACACAGAAAAGGGAACGGTGGTTGCGCATCGATAAAATGAGCCAGCACGTGGGCCTGCATATGATGCACCGCAATAAGCGGAATATTTAATGCCTGGGCGTAGCCTTTGGCAAAACAGGCACCCACCAGCAAAGACCCGATAAGCCCCGGCGATTGTGTAAATGCCACGGCGGTGATGTCATTTTTATGCACACCGGCATCCTTGAGCGCCACATCGACCACCGGCACTATGTTCTGCATATGAGCCCGCGAAGCGAGCTCCGGCACAACCCCGCCGTAGCGCTCATGCACCTTCTGTGTTGCAATGGTATTGCTGAGCACGCGACCATTCTGAACTACCGCTGCGCTTGTTTCATCGCACGACGACTCAATGGCTAGAATATTTATCGGTTCTGAAGTCATTTTGACATGCAAAGGTAAGCATCAGGGAGACGAATCATATTCGGGACCATTTAATTTATATTCCATGTCGGCGAGTATCTCTGACCAGGCTTTCAGTTTTGCATCTTTCGATTCATTTGTCGGGATGTTGTCGTGCTCAACGGTTACTGTGGTCTGTCCGCCTTCCTCAATTGCTATGGTAACCAGGGTTCCAACTTCCTTGGCCATCATAAAACCCTCCACGTTCCACTCCATTTTGATCTTTCGATTGGGAATGACCTCTATGAATTTTCCGCCGATCTCACCTCTGCCTGTGAACTTAAAGCAAAAAGCACCGCCCTCTACCAGGTCGAAGGTGATCTCATCTGCCCCGGTAAGAGCAAAAAAAGTGCCGTCTTGGAACAATGCAAATATGCTCCGGGCTGGCACACCATAGCTACGGGATATCGCAAAACCAAGAGACTCGTCCATGTTCAGAAAAATGAACAGCGAAGATATACACAAGGCGCCGCCAAAAATGAAGCGGTTCCACAACGACATTATCCTCCCTCATGCTTCTTAGTCCACTCATTATCATTTTAATTGCTATATTTGTTAAATTTACATAAGCGTGTCAAAAACATGCTCATTTCTTCGCCATAAAGTATATCTTTGCCGCGACCCTGTCTAAACTGATTATTAATTATTTTAAACTTTTTTACAATGTCAGCATTAAATTTTAGTCCGGAGATGCTTTTCGGTATGCCTAATGCAGGTGAATTGGTGATCACATTACTGATCATCGTTGTGTTGTTTGGTGGCAAAAAAATACCTGAGATTGCAAAGGGCCTTGGAAAAGGAATTCGTGAGTTTAACGAAGCTAAAGACGGGATAAAAACCGAAATAGAAAGCGGCATGAAGGAAAAGGACAAGATACAGGCTCCCAATACTACCAATACCCCTTCAGGTAACGCCTGATACCTCACAAGCCCCGTCATTACCCCAATTCATCAAGGAAAATAGCTTCCCTCATCCTGCAGGGTTGCATGCTTAACCGCTTTAACAACGATAAAAACATGCAATACAAACTTATTTTGTGCGCATTACTGTTCACACTTGCTGTTTCGCCGCTCAAGGCGCAGCAGCATACTAATGCAGCAAAAGGTTCTGTAATAGTTACGAAGACCGATACAGCCACAAAGAACACCAATAAAATTGCCCCAAAGCCGGGAGTGCCTTTACTGGCCAGCAATAGCCCGGTTGCGGCACCTGGCGATGAGAAAAAAGGCTACAGGCACGTGCCGCTTGCCGGCGAAAAATCATACTTCGGCGATAAGAACGAATACGTAAATGATTTTGTGCGCAAATACCTGGAGCTGCATAACAAGACACTTGAAAATGTGCAGGGCAACAGCGAAAAACCGTTCACTGTGATCGACGATGTGCTGGATAAGAAAAATATGCCTAAGGAACTCAAATACCTTGCCGTTATTGAGTCTGCCCTGAATCATAATGCAGTGTCGAGCGCAGGGGCGGTAGGCACCTGGCAACTCATGGAGACCACAGCCCGTATGATGGGCCTGTCTGTGAACCGCCATCACGATGACCGTCGCGATCTGCTTAAATCCACTACCGCGGCTACAAAATACCTGGAGCTGTTATACAGCCAACTTAACGACTGGCTGCTGGTAATTGCTGCTTATAACAGCGGCCCGGTGCCCGTTCAGCGCGCTATAGAGCGCACCGGAAGCCATAACTTCTGGGATATTAAGCAATACCTGCCCCGCGAAACACAGGGACATGTGCTGGCATTCATAGCTACAGCAAGCATTTTCGAAAACCTTGGCAAGTTCATTAATCTTGGCACCATACCGGTAGATTTTAAATTCGGGAAAGAAGAAGACACGCCGCCGGTAGTGGCAAAAGATGCAACCGGAAAGCCTGTACCGCCTGCCGCACCTGTGAAAAAGATGCCTTATACCGATGAAGAGATAAAGACGATGTGCATGGCCCGCATTACAGAGCCACTGGATCTCGAGATCGTGGGTGCTGAGATCGGGGTCGACAAAAAAATATTACAAAGGTGGAATGTGGACTACGAAATGTTTGTGTACAACACATACCCTACCCCGTTCTACAATCTGCGCATTCCCAAGGATAAACTTGACATCTTCCTGAAAAAGAAAGAAGTGATCACAAAAAGATCGCGTGTTTTCTACTCCCAAAACAAGTAATTACAATGTGTTTTGGGGCAGAATTCTGTATTTGAACACCTGTGGATAAAAATTTTGTATTTTAATTTATCTGTATTACCTTTGCAGTCCTTAAAAAAACTAAAATTTAATGGCAAACCATAAAGCAACCAAAAAAGATATTCGCCAGAGTGAAACCCGCCGTGAACGTAACCGTTACTATGGTAAGACCACCCGTAATGCTATCCGTAGCCTGTTAGC
>CAYNGS010000194.1:0-5879 GCA_964396625.1 uncultured Flavipsychrobacter sp. | reverse complement strand
AGTATTGCCCGGCATTGCCGCCCTTCTTGTGAACCACCTTGTTTACCGAAGGAAGTTCAACCTGCCTTACAAGAAATGAATTATTGCAGCGATAACAACAACAACGATCAACAATACCAATACAAGGTACAGGCATCCACTTTTTTCTCCCTCCATTTTTGGGTGTAGTATAGCTGCTTAGATAAATTGTACGCCTTGTGGTTTAAGCCCCTGCTGTTATCACGGCGTTATTATAGTAAGCTGTATATCAATAAGTTGCATAAACGGGAGTAAGCTGTTATTTTTGCATTTATTCCTGCTGCATCCTTGAAAAATGTATGCCGCGAACCCATCTTATGAATATCTCTTCGCACCAGGTCAAGTTTATCAACTATTGCTTATCCGAAGGTTACTTCGACCCCCACGCAAAGTACACGGTCAAATACATGCTCAAGTTCTTCCTCACAAAGAAAACATTCGATGAGTTCATCTCCGGCAATGATCCGTTGATCGCATACGCCGGCGGCACGGAGATCAACGCACATCAGGAGTTTGTCAAATTCACAAAACGCGGACGAAAACTAATTGAGGCTGGCAACTGGTTTATTTTCCTCGAAAATGAAAAGTCAAAGACATCACGGCCTCGTCGCTGAGCAGTGCATACTCATTCTACCTTGTACTTGATCGCCTAATATTTCAGAAACATTGATGTGGCTGATCAGTTTAACGTACACATAACCAATAATTTATCCTCTGTCTAATTATTATATTATAATTTACGGTGTAAATAAAATAACATAATCTATGAAATATCTCCTGTTAGCCCTACGATTCATTTTCGGCTTTTTGTCCATCGTGCTTTTTCTTGGCTTCGTCCGTGCCGTATTTCTCTATATCTCCACCGGCACCGATGTCGGCACAGTAACCACCGGCCTGCTCTGGCAACTGGCCATATATATGTGCGTTTGCATTTTTCTCACGGGCTTATTCAACAATATCTACGACCGAATGGGTTTCTACGACGACCGCCTGATCCGCAAAGAAGATCTTCCGCGCAACGTAAAGGTCATTCGCAAAGAAGAAATAAAACCCGAGCGCGAAGTTTATTGACATCATTTGCAGCGGCTTAGATAATCGTCGTCAGTTGCGTGCCAGCGACAATTCCAGATAATTCACTTGTCCCCTTGAAATATAAAGTGGCCCCGTTTCCAGGGCCACTTTATATTTACTACCGTTTTCTTTATTGTTCTATTACAAAATGGAAAACATCATTCTGGTCTCCGGCACGCATGTTCAGCAGGTACATACCGTTTGGCAATGCGTTGCTCAGCGATATCTGTTCATCCAGCTTGCCATTATGTGCCATCACGGTGCTGCGATAAACAGCCTGGCCCACCATGTTGGTGATCACAAGCGACACTTCCTGATCGTCAGCGGTGGCCAGCGTTCCCTTCAGGCTGAACGCGCCCTTGTTCGGGTTCGGAGCTAACCTTACATCACTGCCGGCAGAGGTAATCTGTTTAACACCTGACACAGTCACCACCACTCTCACAAACTTATTGCCGGGTATCCCTGCACATCCGCCGCTGCTCAGCACCCTACAGGTCACCGAGTCGCCGTTAGAGAAGTTATTACTTGTGAAAGTAGACGCGATGGCGCCTATCACCGGGAACTTGTTTATATACCACTGATATGTTGGCGCGGGTCCGGCATTGGTCGCTGTTGCCGTCAGCGTCAGGCTCTCCCCGTCAGCTATGGTCAGAGCCGGGTTGGCAGTAATGGCTACAACCGGGGTCAATGGATTATCAACTTCCATGGTCTCATTATTGCTATACACCGAGTCATGAGTAGCGCAGTAATAATTACTGATCATTAAGCAACGCACCACATCATGGTTCACCGGCGTGTAAGAAAAGGCTGTGCCCGTACCCGATGCAAGTCCGTTCACCATCCACACAAATGAAGGTGCGGCGCCCGGAAAGCTGTTGGTCATTGTAAAGTTTGAAGGTGTACCCTGGCACAAAATATTTCCGCCCGGCGTCGTTATTGCCACGGCCGGTGTCTGTACCGTTAATACACTTAAATTGAGTGATGCACTCACAACAGGTGGAGTGGCACATGGCGCACTGCTCGTAAGCGACACCGCTACGTGGTCGCCATCAGATGGAAGATACGTATAAGTATTACCCCCTACTACCGGCAGACCGTTCACCGTCCATGCGTAAGTCGATGTTGTACCTTCATTGGTAACGGTTGCTGTCAAAGTTGAATATTGGCCTGCACACAATGTTGTTCCCACGCTCGATGACATGCTCACCGTCGGTGTCACAACCGGGTTCACAGATACAGATACTGTGCCCGACATATTATTCGTACACCCGGTTATTACATTCCTGGCCCCTGCATGGTAAGCACCCACAACTTCCGGTCCGAAATCGATCGGGCCTATAGAACCCGAAACTGTTCCGCCAATGGGGCCCGATGTATTATATAGCTGGTAAACGATTCCGGTTTCAGAGCCATCGAGGCCTATATGCGCACCGCTCGTTCCTGCACAGTAGCTGCCCCCACCCGATGTAGCCTGCACAAGTGGCAAAGCATTGGTCACGATCGTTGCAGTGCCTGTCATCACCGCAGTGCAGCCCGTTGCCGAATCTATGGCCAGTACATGGTAGGTTTCATCCAGCGTTATTGCGCCATAGTCCAGCGTGCCGCCGGTTCCCGGCAGTGCACTGCCCACCAGGGTCACCCCATGCATCAGTTGGTAAGATATGCCCGTTGTAGAGCCGTCAAGGCCAATATGCAGTCCGCCTGCGCCCGCGCAATAGCTGCCACCGCCTGTTATAGTATGGTGCCCTGGCAGCGTGTTAATAGTAACGGTAGCGCTTCCTGCCATTGTATTCACGCATGCCGTAAGAGAGTTGGTCGCTTTTATTGTATAGTTGCCTGCAACCAACTGGTTACCAAAACTCAGCACACCACCGGTTCCCGGCATAGGCAGACCCACCGAAGAACCATCTCTGTACAATTGGTAGTTGGTACCCGGTACCGAGCCGCTTATCCCCACCGGCACACCCAGGCCACCTGAGCAATATTGTCCGCCGCCGGTAACCGTATAAACGGCGGGCAACGGCAATATGCCCACAACCACACTGCCTGCCATGTTCTTCACACACGATGTAGATGAGTTGGTGGCAACAACCGTATAAAGTCCGGCAGTTGTTTTCAGTCCGAAATCTATTGGGCCGCCAATGCTGGTGACGGGCAGACCATCAGGTGAGCCGGTTACATATACCTGGTAGCTGATGCCATTGGTCGATCCGCTCAGTTGAACATGCACACCTGTTGCGCCGGAGCAATAGTTTCCGCCTCCCAACACTGTATACACGTTCGGCAGCGGATTAATGGTAACAGGTGAAGTAGCAATACACGTTGTGGGCAGTGTGTAGGTAACGTTTACATTACCTGCCGAAACGCCCCCCATCATACCACCTGCGGCATCCACAGTAGCTATAGATGGATTGCTACTCGTCCACGATCCGCCTCCCGATGCATCACTCAGCGCGCTGGAGAGGCCCGCGCAAACCTGCACATTGCCGGTAATGTCTGCCGGCAGTGGGTTCACAACTATCGGTGTGCTTATCAGGCACCCGGTTGTCAATGTATAAGTAATGTTCGCTGGTCCGGCATTTACGCCATATACTACCCCTGTGGCATCAACCGTCGCTGTCGAAGCGTCGCTGCTGGCCCATGAGCCGCCAAATGAGGCATCGTTCAAAGCTGTAGTCAGCCCCTTGCATACCTGCATTGTTCCGCCTATCGCCGCTGGCAGCGGGTTTACGAGTGCTGTATTACTTGCAGGGCTTGCCCCTGTGCATCCGTTAGCATCAGAGTAGTTGGCGGTCACAGTCATGTTTCCAGCTGTTATCCAGCTAAGGGTTACAGTATTGTCCCCTGTTCCGGTACCGCCGGATATAATTGTATAGTCCGTTCCTTCCGCACCCGGCACACTCCATACATAGTCCGACTGTGTCGGTTGAGTAGTGTACGTTACACTGCTGCCGGCACAGACGTTCGATTCCGGCGATGTCGTAAATGTCGGTATCGGGCGGGCATTCACCATTGTCGTGTTCGACGCAGGGCTTGCACCCATGCAGCCGTTGCCATCTGTATAATTCGCAGTAACTGTCGTGCTGCCCGCTGTGGCCCAGCTAAGGGTCACCGTGTTGTCGCCGCTGCCAGTGCCACCGGAGGTGATCGTATAATCGGTCCCGGCCGTTCCCGGCACGCTCCAGCTATAGGAAGCCTGGTCTGCCTGGGTGGTGTAGGTGACCAGGGTGCCAGCGCATGTATTGGCCGTCGCCGAAGACGTAAATGTTGGCACCGGCAGTGCATGCACTGCAGTATTGTTCGATGCCGGGCTTGCGCTTGTGCAGCCGTTGCCATCCGTATAGTTCACAGTAACGGTTGTGCTGCCGGGGGTAACCCATGCCACCGTAACGGAAGTATCAGAGGCCGTCGTTCCTCCGGATACAATGGTATAATCGGTACCTGCCGTCCCCGGCAAGCTCCATGTATAGGCAGACTTGCCCCCTTGAGTCGTATAAGTTACATTGCTGCTCGCACAGGTATTCGGGCCGGCTGCCGATGTAAACGTGGGAACCGGAAGATTTACATTTGTGGTGTTCGATGCGGGGCTTGCACCGGGACAGTTGTTGAGATTGGTATAGTTTACCGTCACGGTCTTATCACCGGGTGTCAGCCACGTCAGCGTCACGCTGTTACTGCCGCTGCCTGTTCCGCCGGCGGTGATCGTATAGTCCGACACACTCGATCCGGGCACATTCCACACATAATTTGCAAAACCACTTTGCGTAGTGTACGTTACCGAGCTTCCGGTGCAGGTATGTGCACCCGGCGAAACCGTGAAAGTGGGGATCGGCGATACATTTACATTCGTAGTATTACTTGCCGGGCTCAGACCGGTGCAGCCGTTTAGGTCTGTGTAATTTACAGTAACTGTGGCATTGCCTGCATTGGCCCACGCCAGCGTTACCGTATTGTTCCCGCTTCCCGTTCCGCCCGATGCGATCGTGTAGTCTGTACCGGACACTCCCGGCAAACTCCATACATAACCCGACATCCCTGACTGTGTAGTATAAGTTACGTTGTTGCCTATGCACGAGTTAGCTGCGGGTGAGGTAGTGAACGTCGGAACCGCCAGGTTAACGGTAGTCGTGTTCGACGCAGGGCTTGCGCCGGTGCAGCCCGTTACCGGGTCCTGGTAATTCACAGTCACGGTCTTGGCTCCCGCAGTCAGCCATTTCAGCGTTACCGAATTGCTCGTTGTGCTGCCCCCGGTTATTATATAGTTCGTGCCTGGACTGCCCGGTATCACCCATGCATAGTTCGCCATACCGCTTTGCGTCGCGTAGGTCACATTAACACCTGCGCAGGTGCTTGGCCCCGGAGTCAGGGTGTAGGTAGGTACTGGCAATGGATTGACAGTAATTACAGCCGAGCTGACCATCAACCTGCCGCAGCCTGTGGAATTTACGGTTGCAAAAACTGTGTAAGTACCTGCGGCGCTCTGTATGCCAAAATTAAGTCCGCTGCCATTGCCTCCCAGCGAAGGCATTCCGAGAGCCGAACCATTTAACCGCAACTGGTAGGTAACCCCCGGTATGGAACTCGATAGACCGACACTCCAGGGACTTGCACTGCCACTGCAATACGGGCCGCCGCCCGTCACAATAAATAGCGTAGGCAAAGCATTCACAGTGGTCGTATTCGTCGCAGGCGTGGTGCCGGTGCAGCCATTTCCGTCAGTATAATTCACCGTCACTGTTCTGGTCGCAGCATTATTCCATGTCAGCGTCACAGAGTTATTTACTAAGCCG
>CAYNGS010000193.1:0-5892 GCA_964396625.1 uncultured Flavipsychrobacter sp. | reverse complement strand
GGTTACACCCAGGTGGTTTGCCTGGCCGGTGAGGTCAGCTGACGCATGGTAATCAACTCCATCTTTTTTGAACCCGCTATTGCGGAGATAGCACCAAAGCACAGTAGCCATACCCAGCTCGTGTGCATATTCAAACGCCTTGGCTACTTCAACAATCTGGCGTGCGCTCTCGTCAGAACCATAATAGATAGTTGCACCGACTGCAACTGCACCCAGGTTCCATGCATCCTTAATAGTACCAAACATGATCTGATCGAACTTGTTTGGATAAGTTAGGAATTCGTTGTGGTTCACTTTAACTATGAAAGGTATTTTATGTGCGTATTTACGCGCCACAGCACCTAATACACCATATGTCGATGCAACCGCGTTGCAGCCGCCTTCGATCGCCAGTTTTACGATATTTTCAGGATCGAAGTAAATGGGATTGGGTGCGAATGAAGCTCCACCACTGTGTTCTATACCCTGGTCGACAGGAAGAATAGAAACATAACCCGAGCCGGAAAGACGGCCATGATTCATAATAGTGCTGATGCTGCGGAGCGTCTGCACATTACGGTTTGATTGAGTCCAAACATCATCAAGATGCTTCGGAGATGGGGTATGTATAGCTGATTGGTCAATAGTAAGGCACTTGTGGCCTAAGTAATACTCGGCCTTGTCGCCTAACAGTTCATGAATTTTGTTTGACATATAAATGATTATTTTTTAAATTCGGCTGCAAAGGTATTCGAAAAAAGTCAAAAGTTAAACGGCAATTGCAAAAAGCACATATGTATTATGGCTTGCTGACTATGAAAATTCTTATTCCGGGTATTTTTTCATTTACAAATTCCGGAAACGGCTTTCCCTGTTCATCCAAAACGTTTTGGTTGGCAGATGATCGGAGGACAAAAAGGTAGTTAACATGATACCGGCGCATTTCCTGCAACAGGTCGCTTTGCGAAAAATCCAAGTTAGTCGGTTTATAAAATTGGTTTCCTGCGAAATAAGCGAGCCGCTCTATGCGCCGTACTTCCACTCCGGGTTTCGCGGCGCAGGTGAATGTGCCGTGCATATTCATGCTTTTGAGTTGTTCGGAAATCTTAAACTCATTTGCTCCTTCGTCATACATCCGCGACATACACCATGCCGGATAAACGAGAAAGCTGACGGCAAAAAGCAAAGGCACTAAGCTGTAAAGCGAGTTTTGTTTTTCCAATAAATAAATTTGAAAAGATAAAGCGCCAAGCAGCATACTCAGCGGTACCATGTACCATAAATATCGCGATTCGAAATTTACCAGCACATACCCGAGGGTAAACAAGAGAAAAGAGAGCATCAGCACCTTCACTTCCCGGGTCAGCACAGTACCTCGGCTCCAGAATAGTATCCATTTTACACCTCCGACCACAACAATGAAAAAAACAGAAAGCTGAAAACTGCTGACGATAAATTTCCAGACGTTCAGTCCGATGCGCAGCAACTGCAAAAAAAGCAGGTGCCAGGAATCCCAGAAATGAGGTGTCGCGCCATTGGCATACCAGGGATCTTCCCAATAATACGGGCTATCCGGGTATACCGGTGGCAGCAATATTTTAATCCCCTCTTTCCAGTGCGGGTGCCCCACCAGGTACCAAGACATGTTTAGGGAGCCGGATGTAGAGGTAATCCAACCACCATACTTGTTGTGGAGTGCATATATCCACGGCATACTGCAGAGTACCATTGCCCCGATCATGACAAACGAGATGATCAGCCATTTTTGCTTGCTGTCTCTCGACAGAAAATAAACGCAGGCGATCGTGTTCAGTATAAAAAACGGGAATGAATATGCCTTTGCGAAATAAGCCAGCGAGCCAAACAGGCCACCCAGCACCCAAAGCGCGGGCCTTCCGATAAAATTATCGACGAGCATAATCCGTAAAACGCTCAGCAAAAAAAAGCACTCCCAAAGATCATCGAACGACTGCCAGAAGATCGCATAACAAAGAAAAAACGCGAGTGTGACACTCAGCAACCATTGATACCGCCGGATAACGCTAAAGCGCAGAAAGAAAGACTGAGAAATAAACAGAAAGCCAATTGCGCCGATAGTATTAACAATAACCCCGGCGGGTACTGCCTCAAAACCCGATCTTATGAACCCGGCGGTAAGCCAGCAGCCCCATGGGCTCCAGTATCCATTCACAGCTCTTTGGATATCGCCGGTGGCATATCGTCTGGCGATGGTAAGATACGCGACACCATCCGGGTCAATGTAGTATTGATAATGTGGATAAATAATGAACAGCACTAAGCACATCAGCACTGCCGACGTAAAAAACGGAATATATTTTTCAGCGCGCTGCATCACTCCGAAGAAAAGTTAGGCTCGACTTTATAAATGAATCCAACAACTGCACAACCTATTGCCAAAAGCGACACAGGTAAAAAATATCTTGTATTTGCTATTGGCCCCGCCGCAACCGCAAAATACGCGAACAACAAAAAAGCGAAGAAACGCACACCACGATTGATCCCTCTAGCTGAGAAAAACAAGAACAAGCCAATGAGCCGGACACAATTAAAAATAAACACGACGAGGACGGCCAAAATAGACGGGTTCTGCTGCACATACCCACCCATTCCTCCCCACCCATTGTTTCTTAAAGTGGCGTAGAATCCTGTTTGCTCCCTGCTATATAACCGGCCATACGTGAGCCTGCCGGTAAACAGATCGATCTCGGCCTTTCCCGGCTCAATAAATATTCGCGCACTGTTCTTGAGATGAAACACGAGGTATGGTAAAAAGTTTTGAGACAGTAGCTGCATACCTCGTTCGTTGGCATAGTCGTAACGGTCTTTATACTCAGGGATGAGATCATAAACTCTGCGCTCACGGCTTAAAAATATATTTGCACTGTCTGGCCCATACTTCTGAACAAAAAATGAATAATAGTAAAAGCTCGCATTAAATGCCTGGTTGCTTGTGAAATGAAATTTCTCTGTTCTTGTGTAATTCCAATAGTTATAGGCAAACACCACACATAGCGGCAGTATGGCCGCCAGCATGGGCCGTTGCAGTTTCATTTTTAGCCGTGCGGCAGCAACAATGATGATAAATAAATGAACTGCTGCGAAAGGATAAAATACGGGCTTTACGAGCATGCCCGCTATCAGTGCCAGGCTCATGAAAACAGCGTATTTGAGTTGCTTCCTTTGAATCAACAAAACGAAGTTAGCAAAGTATACAAGGGTAAAAGTCTGCAGCAAGATATCGGGAGCGATGGTATTTGCGTTGATGAACTGAGCGGGATACGCAACTACCAGCAGCAACAGCAGCCAATCATACTTTTTGCGAAAACCGATATTCATCAGCATCTTCCGGGCATAGCAAATGTTGAAAACAGACAGCACGTTTTGCAATAATATAACGATCCAATTATTGACTGCGAACAGGTATATAGCAAGCAAGAACAAGGGGTAACCGGGCTGCCGCTGCGTCATATACTCAGGCACGATAGGCATGGCCGGGTTACCGCTATAAAAAAACGAGTATCTTTTGATGTTGAGCGCCTCATAGATGTATTCAAACGAGTCACCCATGTAAATGCGCGTATAATGCATTGCCAGCGCGAAAAACACAGCATGGACCAGCACAATAGTACCCACAAATATTTTATCATTTCTGTCGTATCCGGTCATCATAATCGCTACCTTTTGGCAGGCTTTTCACTTCGTCGCGCTTAGCATCCGCCAGTTGCCATGCATATCTTTTCTTATTTCCACGCTTTTATACCCTGTTTCCTCGAACAAGGCCTTGCATTCCATTGCATGTCCCGAATCCAATTCACAATAAATATACCCGTTAGTATTCAAATGTTGTCTCCCGAATGATGCTATTGCCCGGTAAAAAACCAACGCGTCATTGTCCGGTACAAAAAGCGCAAGGCCCGGCTCATGATCTTTCACATTGGTATGCAATCGCTCTCTTTCAGCAACAGGAATATAGGGCGGGTTGGAAACAATAACATCATAGGTACCCAGTTTAGTATGCAGGGTGGTATCGAGAAAGTCAATTTGCAGCAACTCAACGCTCGCATTTAGTTTTTTCGAATTGCGTCTGGCCACTTCTATTGCATCATAGCTTACATCACAACTTGTAACTTCTGCCTGCCCGATGGCCAACTTCAATGAAATCGCAATACACCCGCTCCCCGTCCCTATGTCGAGCACCCTCAATTTCTGATTTCTGGGCTTTGTATTTTCAATTATCCACAAAACCAGTTCCTCTGTTTCGGGCCGGGGTATCAGCACGTGCTCATTTACATAATATTCCCGTGCCAAAAACCAGGCCGTGTGTGTCACATATTGCAGTGGCACTCCGACCGTCAATGCATCCATGGCATGTTCATATTGCTTTTGCTGATCCTCGCTAAAACGAGTCTCTTTTTGAAGCAGCCTCTGGGTTTTATCAAGAGAGGTGATGTGGTATAACAATTCATGGGCCACCGATGCAGCCTCCCGCTCATCATAAAGCGGCTGCAGATTTGTCTTCAACTGGTAAAACGCCTCGCGGTAAGTGAGCATAGAGTAAAGATAACGTCAGTGCATTTATTTAACTAATTTCACGTCGTTATGAGCGCAGAAACTTATATGCTCCGCTGCATAGACCTGGCACAGCGGGCCAAGGGCCACACAGCGCCAAATCCCATGGTGGGCGCAGTATTGGTTCACAGCGACCGGATCATTGGCGAAGGGTGGCATCACTATTACGGCGCAGACCACGCTGAAATAAATTGCCTGAAAAATGTATCCGAAGGTGATAAACATCTGGTCCCGGAGGCCACCATGTATGTGAACCTTGAGCCATGCGCCCATTATGGCATTACACCACCCTGTGCCAACCGGCTGGCCGAAGAAAGTATAAAGAAAGTAGTTATAGCCAATAAAGACCCCTTCGAAAAGGTAAGCGGGCTGGGGATAGAAATTCTGAAAAAAGGAGGGGTTGATGTGGAAACCGGTATTTTGGAAAACGAGGGCCTATGGACCAACAGGCGGTTCTTTTGCTTTCACAACCAAAAACGGCCTTACATTATTCTGAAATGGGCCCAAACAAACGACGGATTTATCGCGCCGGCAGACAGGAGCCGTTTGCAAATAACGAGCGCAGAGAGCATGCAACTGTCGCATAAATGGCGGACAGAAGAAGGTGCAATAATGGTAGGTGCCCAAACGGCTCAACTCGACAACCCCCGGCTGACCGCGAGGCTCTGGCCCGGCAAACAGCCGCTGCGAATCGTCCTTGACCGCAAGCTGGAACTACCGCATACCCACCACGTATTTGATAATGCGGCCGCCACCTGGATCATCAATGAACGGCAGGAAATACTGGAGGGCAATGTGCATGCCATCCAACTGAAATTTGACGACACACTGCTGAGGCAGTTGCTGCATAAGCTGTATGAAACAAGGATACTGTCAGTGATCATAGAGGGCGGTGCATCGTTACTAAAAAGCTTTATTGAAGCGAGCCTGTGGGACGAGGCCAGGGTATTTACCGGCAGTCAGGCGTTAAACGACGGCGTATCCGCTCCTGATTTGATAAACAGCAACACTGCGTTTGACATGCAGGTGGGTCCGGACCGGTTAGCGGTATTCGTGAACAGAAACAGCGATTATCCCTATGTCAACGGGATGGAATTATAAATAGCCCCTATGTTTTATTTGGTTGCCACCATCTTATTGAACGTCGTGATTTCGGTGATCTTCAAACTTTTTCCGAAGTACGATATAGACACATTGCAAGCCATCGTTGCCAACTATTGCGTATGTGTGGTGACCGGGTGCATCTCGATAGGTCATAGCCCTTTTACAACGGTGGCCCTGCATTCCGATTGGCTTCCCTGGGCGGTTGGTATGGGATGCGCC
>CAYNGS010000192.1:0-5940 GCA_964396625.1 uncultured Flavipsychrobacter sp. | reverse complement strand
CTGAATCAATATGCAGGTTACCAAAGTGGTGCATTGACATTGGTGCTGGCGGGTTATGATTCCAATGGAAATTATGTATTTTATTATGCTCCCAAGTCGCAACAGGCAATGGCAATGGATCATCTTTCCCCTTGTCCTAATTGTTGCCCAAGGCAGGGAACCGCTGCCAGCCCGTTCCTGGTCAATAATCCGACTGAGAAAAAATGAGCAAGCTGATTTTGTCACTTATGTACAGCGCATATGGCGTCGTCGTTTTGGCGGCGGCATGTGCTCTGTATCGTTTCAAAAGTCTGGACGCGGCCTCCAGGATATTTGCCATGTACGTTTTTTTATCGTTTTTCTGCGAAACAATTGCGATGTATGTGGCGGCCAGGTATAAAAATAACTTGTCGGTATATAGCGTTAATTCATTGGTGGAATTTGGAATAATGGGTTTGTACTTCAATGCCAGTATCGATACATTTAAGAAAAAGCATATTGGCTATTACATCGCCGTCGGCGGGATCATAATGGGTTTGATCAATCTCTTATTTATTCAGGGCGTACGTACACTCAACTCGTATTTCCTGGTTTTTGAAGGAATTTGCATCATTGGCATGTCGTTATTTTTCTTCTTTCGATTGCTGCTAAGGGAAGATGATCTGAAACTTTACAAGAACGTTCATTTTTGGTTTGCTACAATTTTGTCATTTTTTTGGAGTGCAACGTTCATTAACTGGAGCCTTTATGATTATTTTACTATTAATTTTAAGGACAAAGTGTGGGTTGCTGATATTTCAAGGCTGATCGCCGGTATCATTGCATACCTGGGTGTGTGTGCAGTTTTTATCTTGTATCCAAAAATGCAAAAGCAATATGAATGATAAGTATTTGATACCACTGTTTATATCCGGTACGATACTGTTAATGCTTTTTGTTTTTTTTATTGTTATTTACCTGGTTGTGCAAAAACAGAAACAAAATAAATACTACCTCGAAAAGAACAGGATGATCTTCGATCATCAGAACAAGATACTTATTGCCCGTACCGAAGAGCAGGAGCGGACCATGGACCAGATGTCGAAGGAGATACATGACAATGTAGGGCAGCTGCTAAATTTTACAAAAATGAATATGCGGGTGATCGCTAAGTATGCGACAGATAATGAGCAGAAGATACTTATCGATAAGGCAATGAGCCTGCTGGACCAGGTGATAAAAGATACGCACAACATAAGCCACAGTCTCAACAGCGGTTTTATTAAGGCAAATGGTCTTATTAGCGTGCTGGAGGAAGAACTGGAATGTATTAATATATCAAAGGAATTGCAATGTAAAATAGAGGTGGTAGGAGATCATAAGGCTTTCGACCCAAAAAAAGAATTGCTGATCTATCGTATAGCACAGGAAGCAATACATAATATTACAAAACATGCCAAGGCGTCGCAGTTATGTATAAAACTTAACTACGAACGGGATGATTTTTCCATGAGTATTTCCGACAATGGGATCGGGTTTGGAAAAGATAAGATATATGAATTGAATGGAATCGGTTTTCAGAATATGCTGCACCGGGCCATGCTGCTTAACGGCAGCCTGGATATCGACTCTGTGCCGCTGGGTGGATGCACAATAACCTTTAGGGCAAACAGTTCGGGGCTAAAGCTGGAAAGTAATGAAATTAACAAGGGGACAACATTTGCTTGATTATCATAATGTTTTTCGTTGTATATTTTTTGAATAAAATACGCTATGTTTACATGATTTCTTATTTGTTAACAAATTAAGCAAAATTGAGAAGTTGACTAAATAATTTAAAAAGATAGAGTTTTTGGCAAATTTCTAAAATGAGCGGTGGGCTCGTGATGATTTTTTGTAAATACTTCATTTATAGAAATTATGGAAAAATTGAGTTTGTTGTTACTGGAAGATATGGCAACCGATGTTGACCTTATCAAAACAGTATTGAAGCGATCGGGAATGGATTTTCGTTCTGTGGTGGCGCACAATAAGGACAGCTTTGTTACCGCAATAAACGAAAATAAATTCGACGCAATTTTAGCAGATAATGCATTACCACAATTCAGCGCCATAGAGGCGCTACAGATTGTTAACGAAAGAAAGATCATTGTTCCATTTATTCTTGTTACCGGGGCCATTTCAGAGGAGTTTGCGGTGCAGATGATGAAGGAAGGTGCTTGTGATTACATATTGAAGGACCGCTTGCAGCGATTGCCCAACGCAGTGGTTAGTTCCATTCAGAAATACAGGCTGGACGCCGAACGCAAGAAATATTTTGATGAGGTGATCGCCAACGAGGCGCTGCTTAAAGAAGCGTCGCGGCTGGCAAATTTCGGAAGTTGGGAGGCCGACCTCGCGAACAATGTAGAACGCTGGTCTGACGAGCAATACAGGATCCTTGGTTACGAACCGGGAGAGATCAGCGCGTCGCTTGATAACTTCATGAACAGGGTGCACCCGGAAGACATTGACTTTGTAAAACAAACACTTGACGAAACCCTGAAACACTTCGATCATCAGAAGTATGAATGCAAAATAATTGACAAGGAAGGCACAGTAAAACATATTGCCGCTGAAATGGCAGTGAAACGCGATGAGCACGGGAAACCATTACGCATAAATGGCTTTATGCGTGACATATCGGATGCTAAGCATGCCGAACTGAAGGAGAAAAAAATATCTGCTGATCTCATACAGCGCAACAAAGACCTTGAGCAGTTTGCGTACATCATATCGCACAACCTGAGAGGACCGGTGGCCAATATAGTGGGTGTGTCCAACGCCCTGCTGGATGGAAATCTTGACGAGGAGGAGAATGCCGAGTTTATGGACGCGCTATCTGTTTCGGTGCGGAAATTAGACAATATCATTACCGATCTTAATCACATTCTGCAGGTAAAACATCATGTGAATGAGAACAAAGAAAGGATCATCTTTTCGCAGATCGTAGATGATATAAAAACGAGCATCGGGACCTTTCTCGACGATAAGTGCATTATGATCAGCACTGATTTTTCAGAGGTGGACGAGATGTCGACGCTGAAAAGCTATATGAGAAGTATATTTTACAACCTCATTTCAAACAGCATCAAATTCCGCAAACCTGAGCTGGCGCCGGTGATAGAGATCAAGAGCCACAAATACAAAGATAAAATTGAGCTTACATTCCGTGATAATGGAATAGGTATAGACCTTGAGAAAAAGAGCAACCAGATTTTCGGACTGTACAAACGGTTTCACCCCGATTATGCCGAGGGGAAGGGTATGGGCCTGTTTATGGTGAAGACACAGGTGGAGACATTGGGTGGCAGAATAAGTGTGCAAAGCAAAGTGAACGAAGGAACAGAATTTAAGATCGAGTTTGAATTTCAAAATTTTCCACAGTTGAGCAGTAAGGCGATGGCATGAGCATAAATTTCTTTATTATTACAAACTAAAACGAAAAGTATATGAGCTATTTCAAGGATTTTATCATTATTGATGACGATAGTATCAACAACAAACTGTGTCGCAAGATCATTGAAAAGATTTACCCGGAGGCAGGTATAATGGACTTTACAGATCCCCAGGAGGGATTCAACTATATTGTAGAAAAGTATTCGAAAAAAGGTACGGATGCTAAGGCCATTCTGCTGCTGGATATCAGTATGCCGGTAATGAACGCCTGGGAGTTTCTCGAGCTTTTTGAGAAACTGGATGAGGAGGTTAAGAACCGCATCAAGATCCATATCTTATCGTCATCGGTAAACAAGGAAGATATGGCCAGGGCCCAGTCTAATAAAAACGTGGAATACTATCTGATCAAGCCTCTTACCAAGGAGTCGATAAGGCTGATAGTACACGTGCTGAACAAGCGCCTTGGAATTGAGGCCGAATAGATTTTTGTAACAGGATAATTCCGGCAAAGGTGTTTTAAAATTTTTACCATTCAATAAAGTCAAAACGTGCTGGATGATAAAAGAAAAAGTTAATACAACGAATATTGACTTTCAAATTTTGTTTGAATCCGCTCCCAATTTATACCTGGTCTTGTCGCCCGACCTGAAGATAATCAGTGCCAGTAATGCTTACCTGAAGGCCACGTTTACCAAGCGCAATGAAATAATAGGCCGCAGACTGTTCGATGTGTTTCCCGACAATCCTGATAACCCGGATGCCAATGGCATGTCGAACCTGCATGCGTCGTTGAAGATGGTGATGAAAACGAAGGAGCCGCATACCATGGACATTCAGAAGTATGACATACGCAGGCCCGACGGCGTTTTTGAAGATAAATTCTGGAGGCCGCTCAATGTGCCGGTAATGGATGATCAGAACGATGTGGCGTACATTATACACAGGGTAGATGACGTAACGGATCTTGAGAAGGCGAAAAGGGATCTTACTGCCCAGCTCAGAAGAAAAGAAGAACTGGAGGCGGTGGAAAAAATCTATATTCAGAATTTAAAGGCGAGCGAAAGCAGGTTCTTAAAGATATTCAATCTTAGCCCGATCGTCATTTTTATTACCAGTGTCACCGACGGCAGGCTGCTGTTGGTCAACCGGGCTTTTGAAAAATTATTCCTGTTCAAGCGCGAGGATGTGATCGGCAAGACACTGACGGAATTAAAAATTACAGAGGAGGAGAATAAACTGTCGGTTGCGAAAAATATAAAAGAGAAAGGCCGCCAGGTGCTGGAAACTGAAATTGACCTGCGCGATGCGTTTGGCGATGTGAAGAATATGCTGGCATCTACCGTGATGATCGAGATCGACAATAAGGAGTGTTTCCTCAAGGCGATGGTGGATATTACCCAGCGAAAAAAACAGCAGGATGCTTTCCTGCAACTCAATAAAGAACTCGAGGCGTTTTCTTACTCTGTGTCGCATGATCTGCGGGCTCCATTGAGGGCGGTAACCGGCTACGCTAAAATGCTGGAAGAGGATTATGCAAACATCCTGGACAGCGAAGGCAAGCGCCTGCTGGGCACCATCAGCAGCAATGCCGAAAGGATGGGGCACCTGATAGACAACCTCCTTTCCTTCTCGCGGCTGGGTAGAAAAGATGTGACGGTGAAAGACACCGACATGAACGCACTTGTGGAAAATGCCATCACCGAGCTGAATAAAACCACCACCAGCAACGCTAAAATAATAATACAGGACTTGCATAGGGTGAAGTCGGACCATGCGCTGATGAGCCATGTGCTGATAAACCTGATAGACAACGCCGTAAAGTATTCATCTAAAAGTAAGAACCCCGTCATAGAAATAAAATCAGAACAAGTAGGTAAGGAGATAGTGTACTCCATCAAGGACAATGGCGCAGGCTTTGATATGCGCTATGTGAATAAATTATTTGGTGTATTTCAGCGATTGCATACCGAAGATGAATTTGAGGGTACAGGCGTTGGCCTGGCCATTGTGCAGCGGATCATAAACAAACATGGCGGCAGGGTATGGGCCGAAAGTAAAGTAAACCAGGGCGCAACATTCTTTTTTTCATTGCCAGCCCGGTAGGTATTAAGTATTGAATTAAATAATTATTATGCAGAATTCCGAAATTGAAATATTACTGATCGAAGACAATCCGAGCGACGCTGAGCTTACCATTCGCGCGCTGAAAAAAAATAATTTTGCCAACAAGATAGTTCATATGCGCGATGGGGCCGAAGCGCTCGATTTTATTTTTTGCGAAGGTGCCTATTTCGACCGCAATATAAACAACATGCCCCGCGCCATACTCCTCGATTTGAAAATGCCAAAAGTGAACGGTATCGAAGTGCTCACCAAACTCAAATCTGACGAAAGAACACGATCGATCCCGGTAATAGTGCTGACCTCATCGAATGAGGACCCCGATGTGACCGCATGTTATGAGCTTGGTGTGAACAGCTACATAGTAAAGCCCGTAGGCTTCGAAAACTATACACGTGCAATAGGAGAACTGGGATTGTATTG
>CAYNGS010000191.1:0-5955 GCA_964396625.1 uncultured Flavipsychrobacter sp. | reverse complement strand
AGATAGACGCAAAGAATAAAGGACAGATGAAAATGTATTTTGTAAGCTAGTACTTGTCGTTACTGCTGTTCGGTTACAAACACCGGCTCTATTTCGGTGCTGTGCATTCCTTTTAGCTTCAGGAATACCCGGGCACTTGTCAACACATCGTTCTGGCAATAGGTGCCTATACGTGCAAGGTCTTTATCCTTCCAGTATACAGCGGCTACCATGCTGCCGTCTATGTCAGCTTTGGGAGATGGTATTCCAAAGACGGCGGCAAGCAATGAGAGCGATGTGAAGTTTTTATGGTCACCGAATTTCCACATCTCCATGGTGTCCAGGTGCGACACTTCCCATGGTTTTCTGCCCGACACATCCATACACTTGGGTAGCGCCATACCGTTTATCAGCATTCGCCGGCAGAGAAAAGGGATGTCAAACTCCTTTATGTTGTGGCCGCAAAATCTCAGATCCTTATGATGCAGTGTGAACTTGTTCAGCACATCGCAAAAATCGTTCAGCAATATTTTTTCGTTATCATTTACCAACGATTTAAGCCGCATTTTCAAATCATTGCCCTGCACGTACAGGCTCCCGAAACCGATGCAAACTACCTTGGCGAATTCAGAAAATATACCCGCCCTTTCGTCGAAGAGTGCCGCAGGGTCTGTATTCCCGTCTGTTACACTTTTCACAAATTTGGCCTTACGCGCCCACTCTGTCTGCATTCCTGCCGGCAACAGGTGGTAATCCGGCTGAGTTGGCACGGTTTCTATGTCTATAAACAAAATGTCTTTTAATTGTTCTAATACCACAAGTTTGTATATTATATTTGTGTAGGATTTATTTTTGAACGAATTTAAACAAAACTAAATTATGAGCGAATACAATCAAAGTGCGCCGCAAAATAACTCGGGCAAGAAGAACAACTCAATTATATATTGGGTAATAATACTGGTGTTACTGGTTGCGTGTGTGTTTCTGTTTATGAGCAAGAACAAGATGGCTGAAGAAAATGACCTTGCTCTGAAGCAAAGACAGCAGACAATAGATTCAGTAAGAACGGACCGTGCTTCTCTCCAAACAGATTTTGATGCAGCCTCAGCTAAGATCGATCAATTAGTTTCCCAGAATTCGAAACTGGACAGCGCATTGCAAGGCGATAAAGCTGAAATGGCGAAACTTCGTTCTAAAATCAAGACCATACTGAGTAACAAAAATGCAACCGAGGCTGAGCTGAAACAAGCCAGGGAAATGATCTCTGAACTTACAGACCGGTCAAAGCAACTGGAAACGAGGATCGCCGAGCTTGAAAAAGAGAATACGACGCTTACCGGGCAAAATAAGGTGCTTACTCACGAGCGCGACTCGACAGTGGAAAAGAATATTGCACTGAAGAAGGTTGGGTCCGTATTGCACGCTTCCAACATTCGCATGGAGCCGATACATAAGAAGAAGAATGGTAAGGAAAAAGAGACCACCAAGGCAAAGAGGGTAGACGAGCTGCGTATCACTTTCGATATCGACGAGAACCGCATTGCGGAAAGCGGCTCCAAGCAGATATACCTACGTATTAAAGGCCCCGATGGCAATGTGCTCAGTAACCCGGCCAATGCATCCGGAACTATGAATACTACCAATGGAGATCAGCTCACCTACTCTGTAGTAAAGCAGATCGTACTCACGCAGAATGTGCCTGTTAAAGATGTAAGTGTAGACTGGCATCAAGATGGCAATTATCCCAAAGGGGCCTATACCATTGAAGTATATAGCGAGGGCTATATGGTTGGGAGTGGCAGCGTAACGCTTAAATAATATTTTGTTAAATACGTTAAAGTAGCGAATGTGAGAGCATTCGCTACTTTTTTGGTACCTATGGCTATATGGCATCACTTAACAATTATATAATGTCATGTTCTTTTTTGTTCCCTATAGCTAACCTAATTTCGCATCAGATTTTGTGTATTTATGGAAGTATTCCCAGGTAAGATCCTGATTGTTGATGATGAACCGGATATAGTTGAGTTCATCAGTTATAATTTAAAAAACAAAGGCTATCTCATCGCTGCCGCAAGAGATGGTGTGGAAGCCATCCGGAAGGCCAAGGATTTCAGGCCCGACCTTATTCTCCTCGATATTATGATGCCCAACAAAGACGGCATAGAAACGATAAGAGAGCTGAGGAACATGCCAGAATTTGATGATACGGCCATAATATTCCTCACTGCGCTCAACGACGAGAAATACGAAATAGAAGGCCTTAAGATCGGCGCCGATGACTACATAGCCAAGCCGATAAAGCCGGAATTGCTTGCCACCCGCATCGGCTCCGCCCTTCGTCGTTTCCGCAAGGATGAGGAGCAGGAACAAAAGCAGACATTTGGCGACCTAGAGATAAACAAGACCAAATTCACAGTTTCGTTTAAAGGTGATGAGATATTGCTCGCCAAAAAAGAGTTTGAATTATTGTCGCTGCTTGCATCAAAACCCGGTCGCGTTTTCCTGCGCAATGAGATATTGCAAAGGGTTTGGGGCACCGATGTAATTGTGGGTGACCGCACCATTGATGTACATATCCGCAAGATCCGTCAGAAGGCCGGCATCGATCTGATCACCACAGTAAAGGGCGTAGGGTATAAGTTCGAGATGGCTTAGTGACCATCGCGTAGCCGATTTAAATTCTCTTGTTGTACGAAATGCCGGGCGGCACCGGCAATCATCGGTTGGTATTTTTACTGTACTTTACTTTTCACTCTTAAGTTTTGGCTTAACTTAGTACTACCATGTCTGTACTGGATACTAAAAATCTTTCGCCGCGTCTGTTGTCCTTTATTACCGCTATTATCATAGCCACAGCCAATGCGTTGCTTAGTTTATTTCTGCAGCACAGATGGTACACCCCGCTTGTAGTATTTGCAATTACTTTCATTATTATTTACTGGCTCTACTACTATACGCTGCAGCGCTTCATATACCGCAAGATCAAGATCATTTACAAGTTTATTTACCAGACCAAGGCCACAAAAAAAGAAGAGTTTTTTTATGAGAACATCCTGCCTCAGAAATCCATTGAAGAGGTAAGCGAGGATGTGCAGAAATGGGCTGCCCAGCGTAAAGACGAAATAGAAATGCTGCGGGCCAATGAGCAATTCAGAAAGGAGTTCCTGATGAATCTTGCACACGAGTTGCGCACGCCAATATTCTCCATACAAGGCTATGTGGATACACTGCTTGGCGGTGCGCTTGAAGATGAGGAAGTGAACAGGAAGTTTCTGAACAATGCCTCAAAAAGTATTGACCGCCTGGTGCGGCTGGTAGACGATCTGGATGAAATATCGAAACTTGAGTCGGGCAAGATACCGGTGATACAGGAGTCTTTCGGTATTCAGGACCTGATACGTGATGTATATGAGGAACTCTCGCTGAAGGCGAAAGAGCGGGATATACAACTTACATTTAAGAAGGGTACCGAACGCCCCATATTTGTTACCGCAGACAAGCAAAAGATAAAACAGGTGCTGGTGAACCTCGTAGAGAATGCTATAAAATATGGCAATGAGCACGGAACCGTTATAGCAGGCTGCTACGAAATGGACGACAGGCATGTGTATATAGAAATCTCCGACGATGGTCCGGGCATTGCTGAAGAGCACCTGGCGCGCGTGTTCGAACGTTTTTATCGAGCCGACAGAAGCAGGGCGCGCGCTATCGGCGGCACTGGCCTGGGCCTTGCCATAGTGAAGCACATTGTAGAAGCGCACGGACAAACTGTAAACGTGAGAAGCAAACTGGGTGTCGGCTCTTCATTCGGATTTACTTTGGATAAGACTTCTGCATAATGTGCCGGAGCCCGAAGTTGCAATTCTTTACTCATTAGTTTTCGTTAATGCTGCTTCCGCTTTCGTTAGCAAAGTAATATCTCCCCGTATTTTATTTATAATGACCACTTACAGTGCTATGAACATAGCCTTGAAGACACAATGTGACTTTTGTCGACGTGTTTGTTATTTCAATGTTAAATTTCCAATTTCACCAAATAATTAATAACTTGCGGGAGATATTTTATTTTTAGATTATTTCTTGATAATCTAAGGTTCTCTTTTTTTGAAAATCTGTGAATAACTCTATTAAAACTCTCTTTATGAATCGTAAAATTGTTCTACTTATTTCCCTATTCATCTCCACTGTTGCCAGTGTGCATGCTCAGTTTTGTCCGCCCAATATTGATTTTGAAGCAGCGAGTCTTACAAATTGGAATTGCTTTCGTGGGACTAACAGTAATGCCGGTGGTGCGTTTTCAGCATGCACTACGCCGCAGTTCAATTTCACCGCCTGTGCACCAGTACCCACCTTACACACGCTGGAAACCGGACCCGGTCTTGATTATTACGGTGGTTTTCCAGTCGTTGCTCCAGGTGGTGGCAGCTATTCAATGAAAATAGGGAAAGACACAAACCTTTACAACGCTGATGGCGTAGTCTATTGGGTCCATGTTCCGGCCGGGAGCACGATCTATTCTCTTGTTTATCACTTCGCTGCTGTGTTGGAACAGCCCACTGGTCACTGTTATGATGATCAGCCGAGGATGACGGCGGAGGCGTTTGACTCAACAGGCGGTCATGATCTGCCATGCGATTCTTTTTGCTATGTTGGTGACGGCTCAGTGCCAGGATTCGTAACTTCTGCAGTTCCGTCTACAATTCCAGGGAATGGTGCGGATGTACATTACAAGCCGTGGACTACCGGAAATTTTAAATTCAATGGCGAGAACGGAAAGACGGTCGGAATCAGATTTGCCGCGGGAGGATGCACTCAAAGCGGGCATTTCGGCTATGGGTATATAGATATGAGCTGCGGGCTTTTTGCGATTTCCACAATCGCGTGCGGTACAGCAGGGATTACGCTTTCCGCCCCTCCGGGTTATGCAGGTTACAGGTGGACGGATTCGTTGACATTTGGGATTACATACGGTACTCTGCAGATACAGACGGCTCCGACGCCACCTGTGCCTACTACGTATGCAGTGATACTTACACCTTATACGGGATATGGTTGTAGTGATACGTTGTACACACGCGTAATTCCGGCGAATCTTATAGTGATCCCTACCCCTGATACTTCAATTTGTGCTGGGTCGAGCCTGACGCTAACCGCAGGAGCGAGCGATGTACCCAGTGGGCTGCCACTGACGTATAGCTGGTCGCCAGGCGCTAGCTTAAGCTGCACGGGTTGTGCTAACCCGGTGGCTACACCCACTGTCAGCACGACATATACAGTAACCGTTAATGATGCCGTTGGTTGCTCGCAGACAGACTTTATACACGTTACCGTTTATCCCAACCCTGTCGGCATAACTGGGACTGCTGTTGTTTGTGCCGGCGGAGGAACAACGACCTTGTCTGATGCTACACCCGGAGGACACTGGATCAGCAGCAATCCATCGATAGCCAGTATTGGTTCCACAACCGGTTTCGTAACCGGCGGAGCTGCGCCCGGACCTGGCCCATCTACTGTGACGATGACGTACTCTTTTGGACCGCTGAATATCTGTGGTGTGAGTATAGTCGTCACTGTGAACCCAATGCCGCCGGTTATTGTGGGCCCGAGCAATATATGCCAGGGGTCTACGGCCTTGTTCACCGATCCGAGTGGGGGAGGGACATGGAGCAGTTTGTCAACACTTATTGCCACCATCGGCTCAGCCTCGGGCATTGCCGGTGGCGTAGCTGTGGGCACTACTACGATCAGTTACACATTCACGAGTACCGGCTGCTCACGACTTGCCACGCTTAATGTTGTGTCGCTGCCGGGGCCTATTTCAGCGCCCGCATTCGTTTGTGTAGGCGCTACGACAACTTTAATTGACGCGTCGACACCTGGTGGAACATGGACGAGCACTAATCCGTCGCTTGCGACCATAGGTTCCGCAACGGGCACGATCGGTGGTATTTTACCGGGATTCGATACAATTAT
>CAYNGS010000190.1:0-5956 GCA_964396625.1 uncultured Flavipsychrobacter sp. | reverse complement strand
AAATGTGATAAATTTGCACGCCTGAAATTACCGTTATGAAAACAATTATCTCCCCCATGCAGGCTGTAAGCGCCTTCTTCGAGGCTTACGCCAGGGCCCTTGAGCACTACGATACCAAGAGCATAGCCTATCTGTACAATATACCCTGCAGCTTTCTCGCCGATGACACTACGACCGTGTTCAACGATATGAGCCGGCTCGAAGGGTTCTTCAATACCGGTGCCGGGTTTTACAGGCAGTTCGGCATAGCCCACGTTCGCCATGAGCTCTGGAGCCGCCGTGAGTGGACGGAGAAGATCATCAATGTGAAGGTAAACTGGCGCTACATGGACGTATTTAACAATCCGATCTATAGTTGCGACTACCAGTATGTACTAAAGCTGGACAAGCATGACCAGTGGAAGATCGTAATGTCCGTTTCCCTGAACGAAAAGCAGCATATGGAAGAGTGGAAGAGAAACAGTACCATGGCTCATTAGTCCGGAATTTCCGGTGTGCGAGGCGGCTACTGTTCTCTTTTTGATGCGCACAGTTTACTTTTGATGTCACAACGGTTTCATGGAACGGAAAAAAGTAACTTTTTACGAGGTGCTGATATACATTGCTTATGGCTTCTTCATACAGCTCGGTCTTGCGTGGTTCATTATGAGTTTCTCCTCGTCTGGCGGGCACTTTAATTATACCGCCTTCAGTATTGTCGTCATTTTCGGTGTGCAGGCTTACTTCAGGCACAGGCTCACCAATCTGATACTTGGCATACTTGCGCTTTTCTTTTCCATCTTCATGCTGCTCGATGTGATCAGCAGTTTCGACCTGATGGCGAAGAATGCTTCCTATGGCGGTGGTGCCAAAGAATTGCTTGGCTTGTCGGTGTTCAGTATGGTCATGTCGGTAATAATGATATTTGGCTATACCAAGCTCAGCTTTAAGGACCGGTAACCGTGCCGCAAAGCATGGTTATTGCACATGAGCCCCTATCCTGGCAATATTTTCACTAACTTTATTTACCTAAATTGTGCTATGCGGTACCGTATTCTTTCAGTTGTTACAGTCCTTATTTTCATTGCAGCAGGAGCCCTCTCCTGCAAGAAGAAGAAAAATGATAATCCTTATGGCAATCAGAAAATAACGTCGGTTGATCTTACCCAATATGCTGCCACCACACACTACCGCATTGTTTATGACCGCTACAACAACGTAGATTCTATTGTCGCCACCGGCAATGGTCTGTTTGGGTTTAAGAAATTTGTATACATCGGCAGTTCTTATTCCGTTACAGATGAATATGGGAACTCCTTTGTTGTAGACGCGGATGCGAACGGCACGGTCCTTAAGATTCTGAAGACCGACACCCTGAGCATGATATACCAAAACGGAGAACTGGCCGAACTGGACACAAAATCGCCAAGTGTCAGTTATCCGTTCTATGTTATCTCGTCGCTCTATTTTACATGGTCGGGCGGCGATATGGCCACTATAGGCAGCCAGATATACGACTATAATGGAGGCCGTAATGGCCAGCCGGGAGATGCCTTGCGCATCGATCAGTTTTTGGCCTATGGAAGGTCTTATATAAAAACAAATCATCTCGTGGCGGACCTGAAAAATAACGCCACTGACACCGCCGAAAAATACTTTTACCAATTTGATGATCTGGGCCGCATCAGCCAGTTGCTGAAGCTTCAAAAGGCATCGGTGGGTGTATATGACTCATCGCTCTATGTTTTCGGTTACTAACGGTGACTTTGAGCAACCTATCCCCGAGTAAAGTATTACCTTTGCGGGCGACAAATTATATGAAGCCTGTACGAATTCAGCGATACATCGCCCTTCTTTCGGTAGTGCTGTTTGCAGGCAAAATGCTGGCGTGGAACCTCACGCACTCGGTAACTGTTCTTACAGATGCCCTCGAAGGTATCGTTAATATGGCGGCTGGTTTTCTTGGCTTGTTCAGTATCATTCTGGCATCACGGCCACGGGACACTAACCACCCTTACGGACATGGCAAAGCAGAGTTTCTTTCATCTGCGGTTGAAGGAACGCTGATCGTGGGCGCAGGTGTGGTGATCGTGTACGAAGCCATCAAGCACCTGGTAACCCCTTACCATCTTGAAAAGCTGGACACCGGCCTGCTGATTGTCGCCGCCGCCGGTGCGATAAACTTTTTAGCAGGCGCCTTTGCCGAAAAACAGGGCAAAAAGCACAATTCCATGATCCTGATCTCCGCGGGTAATCATTTGAAGACAGATGCTTATTCCACAGTCGCGATACTCATCGGCTTAGTGGTGCTGTTACTGACGCATGACAAGTGGCTGTGGCTGGACAGCGTGGTGGCGCTTACATTTGCTGCCATCATTATGGTCACCGGCTACAAGGTGCTCAGGCGCTCCATTGCCGGCATTATGGACGAAATGGACGTTGTGTTACTGAAGGAAGTCATAGATCTGCTGCAGGAAAAGCGTCAGCCGCAATGGGTAGACCTCCATAACCTGCGCGTGATCCAGTACGGCAACCTGATGCATGTAGATGCGCATATGACCCTGCCCTGGTACTATACTGTGGCGCAGGCCGACAAAGAGATACACGAACTGGAAAACCTGATAAAGGCGCACTTCAACAACCAGGTAGAGTTATTTATTCATATAGATGGCTGCAAGCCATACCAGTGCAAGTTATGTGCGCTGGAAGGCTGCCCCGAGCGGAAGGAGACCTTTAAGCAGCAACTGCACTGGAATATTGAGAACGTTTGGGCCAATGACGAACACGGCAAGTGATCACCTCGCGCCTATATTCTGCTCTGCCCGCGAGTTGCTGTGGTCGCCGCCCCCGGTAAAGATGTAGTCGCGCCATGATGGATTTTGAGTTTCTCCATCCACTGTCGAGTGGATCAATCTGAAATCTGACGTCATCAATTGTTTGTAAAAGAGAAAAAGTGCATCAGGTATTTCCTTGTGATTTGTCTGAGTAAGGGTGTTATACTGCCATATTTCATAGGGCATGGCGCCCGGTTCGTTTTCTACCGTGATAATGTCGGTCGGCGCGCCATATCTGAGGTAAATGAACCCGCGATCGGTTTCATAACCACGGTTGCCATGTCCGCCAAATAGTTTGTTGACCGTGATCACTTTGGCAGAATAGTCTTTCCAAGCCTGCTCCGGATCGTCCTTGTTGATCTGAAGAAAATGATTGTAGACATAGTAACGCATATACAGATCATCGGGGTTCTTCAGGAAGTTATTGATGTTCTGCGTGCCCAGCGGGTCGCTTACCGGCAGCAGCATTTTCAAAATGGCAGTCACTTCATACAGCTTGTACTTTGCTACGAAAGTCTTGTTGAGATCCAGCAGGTTCACACTTTCCATACCGGTGTCTGAGACCGGGGCGGCTTTCTTCGTAACAGTATCCGGCTCTTCATAAGGGTGCTTGTTCAGCCGCTGGAAAAACAGACTTTCGGATGTGAGCACGTTGCGGGTACTGTTGCCGAGGGTCACACGCAGATAATAGTTGCCCGACGGCAGCGACGCGATATTAAAACTGCCGGAGATAGGCGATGCATCCTTAGCAGTGATCGTATCGGTTTTAATAAAATTGCCATAGAAGCCCTCATGCTCCTTCTTTGTGATGAAGACTTTCTGAATCAACGGATATGTGGCCTTCGAAATATTTGTTGTCCCGTAAAGCTCTGCATAGTAGTGAAGGGTACTCTTCGTATCGTCGAGGAAATTGGTACAGGCAGGTATTTGCTGGTGCCCGTTCTTCATAAATTCGGTTTCGGCCGCCGACTCTATCGTTGTGTCCAGCAGTTGCAGGCCACTGAAGAATGCACTGTTGGCCGGGGGTGATATAGTAAAACTGTCGACGTTTACCTGCGGTTTCAAGCTGTCGGCAAGGTCGGTAAGCACAAACTTCATCCGGATAAGCCCTGAAGGCAGGTTGTACTTGCGCAGCTCAATAATATTGTTCTTTGCAAGGTCAGCAATCGTTGTCCGCGGAACGGTCTGGAGAATAAAGTGATCTTCTTTGAAGACGCCATCTCTATTCGAAAAAAATATGTCTGTCCGGATACGCGCCACAATGGTCTTCTCAGGCGTGGTGGAATAGTGAAGCTTCACAGGGTTCACCTGCCAGTAAACCTCGATATGCGGGTTGTAGGCATTCGCGTTTCCCTTGTTGTAGAAAATGGTATGCGAAACTATAGCTTCGATAGCCATTGTTCGAATAGACGAAAATAGGAAAAGGAAACATATGTCCAGCCTGCCGATCATTTTCAGTATTTTGCGCAAATATAAACCGCAAACAACTCCCGAAGGCATAGCCGGTGCGTTTCGGCGCGTTTTCTGTTGCCGAAGGCCGGGTAAATGATTATTTTTAACAATAAACTATGACAATCGTTTCCTGCTTTCAGTCGTTTCCCAATATTGCGTGGTGGGCGAGTGTGATGAAAGCAGACCATGTGATACTGGACAAGGCCGAACATTTTCAGAAGATGAGCTACCGCAACAGGTATCGCATCTCGGGGGCCAACAATCCGGTGCTACTTACGGTGCCGCTGGTCAGTGGCCGCAATCAGCGCACTGCGATGAAGGACGTGCGGATATTCAATGATTCAGCATGGCAAACGCAACACTGGCGAACACTCGTTTCGGTGTACAACCGTACGCCATACTTCGGCCACTATGCGGACAGCCTGAAGCCATTGTTCGAAACGGAATTTGATCTGCTGGTCGACTTCAACAGAATGTCCATACATTGGGTACGGCAACAATTAGGCGGGCGATTCACAACCGAAGAAACCGATGTGTTTGTTAAAGAATATCCGGCGGAAATTGATGATAACAGAAACCTTGACGAGGGAAATGACCCTATGCTTTTCCCGAAATATTACCAGGTATTTGAAGACAGGATAGGATTTGTACCCAACCTCAGCATCCTTGATCTGTTATTTTCTGAAGGTCCGGGTGCTAAGCGCCTGCTGAATAGTTGAACGGAAGTGAATTGGATTAGATCGGCTGCAGCTTAAAATCCCCGCATCTTCCACACCCCATACATGGCCTCTTTTACGATGCCGCTGCTCATTTTCGAGACGCCTTCTTTGCGATCAATGAACGTAATAGGCACCTCCCTGATCTTAAAACCGAGTTTCCATGCACGGTATTTCATTTCTATCTGGAAGGCATAACCTACGAAGTGCACCTTGTCGAGCGGAATAGTGCTGAGTACCTTCCTGCTATAGCAAACAAAACCTGCTGTCGGGTCTTTTACGGGCAACCATAGTATGAGCCGTGTGTACAGGGCGCCGCCTTTTGAGATAAATATGCGATCCCACGGCCAGTTGGCAACGTTGCCGCCCGCCGTGTACCGCGAGCCGACCACAACGTCCGCGCCAGACGAACAGACGTCAAAAAGCCGGTTAAGATCTTCGGGATTGTGAGAGAAATCGGCATCCATTTCGAAGATATAGTCGTAGTCCCGCTCCAGCGCCCACTTAAAACCGGCAATATAGGCCGTTCCCAGGCCCAGCTTGCCCTTGCGCTCCATTATGTGCAACCGTCCGGGGAACTCCTGCTGAAGCTCCTTTACAATGTCCCCTGTGCCGTCGGGCGAACCATCATCCACAACAAGCAAATGATAATCGCCGGACAATGAAAAAACCTTACGGATGATCTTTCCGATATTTTCCTTTTCGTTATAGGTTGGTATTATTACAAGTTTCTTCAATCAGGCTAAAAAATTAGGCGGCAAAATAGTGAATTATAAGCTGTTTTCGGTCAATTTCCATATGTTAATCTTATCTATAAGCCTGTTTTTATGACTTTTAGGTATTACAACTCTATTTTAAGCCGGCTTTCTTAAGTTTCATCCTGTTGAGTATTTCAGATATTTTCTGCTTGGTATGCAGCGCAAAGTCTGCCTGCATCATCCAGTCATAGTATTGGGGTTCACTTGTAAAAACATC